>JAJXVM010000366.1 GCA_021782135.1 Myxococcales bacterium
CGTCCCGAGCCGCGCCTGCGCCCAGAACAGCGACCCGTGCGGCACCCGCGCGTACTCGTCCAGCGCGTCGGCGCGGCGGTCGGCGCGGTCGAGCGCGCGGCCCCGCCACCAGGCGATCCGGTCGGCGAGCGCGGGGAGGTCCGCCTCCAGCCCCTCGAGGGCGGCCGCGGCCTCGGCGTCGCGATCCGCCTCCACGAGGGCCAAGGCGCGCAGGAAGCGGGCCTCCGGCAGGCGCGAGCGGGCGAGGGCCGAGGCCGCCTCGCCGTAGCGCCCGGCGTCGTAGGCCGCCTTCGCCGCCGCGAGCCGGCCGGTGAGGAGCGGGGAGAGCTCGGACTCGGTGAACCAGAGGTGAGTGGGCTCGAGCGCCGCGGCCCCGGCGGGCGGCGACGCCAGCGCGGCGGCCAGGGCGAGGGCGGCGATCATCGGACTCTCAATGGACCCGGACGGGCGAGCGGTCAAGCCTCTCCCCGCGCGAGCGCCGGGCGCGGAGAAAACACGCGGCGGGGCGGCGCCATTTCCCGTCGCCGCCCTCGGCCCGTCCCGGCGGGAGGGCGCCGACGCGACCTGGCCGCCCGCTTGGAATAGGATCCGGCCGTGGACATCCGCACCCAGGCCTCCCTCCTCTGCGCCATCGTCACGCTCGCGCTCGCCGGCGCCGCGCTGCTCCGGCAGGGGCGGCCCCGGGTGTTCACCCTCTTCGCGCTCTTCTCGCTCGACCTCTGCGCCTTCTCGCTGGCCCAGTTCCTCCAGCGCTGGACCCGGACCCCCGCCGGCTTCGACGTGTGGGCGCGGACCGCGGTGGTGGCCGGCTCGCTCGTCCCCACCGTGGCGCTGGCCTTCTTCCTCGAGTTCCTCGGGGTCGCCCGGCGCCCCGCCCGCCGCGCCCGCAACGCCATGCTGGGCGGCTCCCTGCTCGGCTTCGCGGTGGCCGCCTCGCCGCTCGTCCACCTCGGCCTCGCCAAGCTGGCGGTGACCACCTACGTGGTCGGCGGGCTGGCGGTGGTGCTCTCGGTGCTCTGGGGGAAGCTGCGCGCCGCGCCCACCCGCGTGGAGCACGCCCGGCTGCTCTACCTGTTCACGGGCGCCTGCGTCGCGGCGCTCCTCTCCACCCTCGACCAGCTGCCGCGGCTCGGGGTGCCGTACCCGCTCCAGGGGCTGGGCGCGGTGGTGCTGACGCTCTTCATGTTCTTCCTCTCGCAGACGCTGCAGCGCCATCGGCTGCTCGACCTGCACGAGTTCCTGGGGAAGATCGTGGTGGTCTCGGCGCTCGGGCTGGTGCTGGTCGCCATCTACGGCGGGCTGGTGAGCTGGGTGGGCAACCGCACCGAGCTCTTCTACTTCAACACCCTGGTCGCCTCCTTCGTGATCCTGTCGCTGTTCGAGCCGATGCGGGAGAAGATGGAGGAGTGGGTGGTGGCCACCCTCTTCCGCGAGCGGTACGAGCTGGTGCGCCGGCTCGAGGCGCTGCGGGACCGGATCGCCAACGTCATCGATCCGAGCCAGCTCGCGAGCGCGCTCCTCGACGGGCTGGTCGAGACGCGCCGGGTGACCCACGCCTCCCTCTGGCTGCTGGCGGAGGATCGCCCCGGGTACCGCCTCCTCGAGAGCCGCGGCCCGCCGCCGGCCAGCTTCCTCGAGGCGGTCACCGCCCGCGCGCTCCTCGCCGCCGCCTCCACCGGCCAGAAGGCGCTCCTGCTCGAGAACATCGACCGGCGGCTCGCCGAGCTGAAGGCGCACCTGCCCCCGGGGCCGGACGAGCCGTCGGCCGCGACCGCCGCGCCGGCGGCGGTGGCGGAGGAGCTGCGGCGGCTCGGGGACGCCCGGGCGGCCATGGTCACCATGAAGGCCGGCATCTGCATGCCGCTCAGCGTGGGCGACCGGGTGGTCGGGTTCCTGGCCTGCATGGACGAGCGCGTGCCCGAGGCGTTCGCCTCGAACGAGATCGCCGCCCTGCTCGAGGTGGCCGACCGCTGCGCCCTGGTGATCGAGAACTCGAAGCTCTACCAGGCCATGAAGGAGCGCGACCGGCTGGCGGCGCTGGGGGAGATGGCGGCCGGCCTCGCCCACGAGATCCGCAACCCGCTCGCGGCCATCAAGGGCGCCATCCAGTTCATCCTCCCGGAGCCGCCGCGGGCCGAGGCCGCCGCGGGGGACGACCCGCCGGCCGAGCAACTCGTCCCGCGCGAGTTCCTCGCCATCATCGTCGAGGAGGTGAACCGGCTGAACGGCGTCGTCACCCAGTTCCTCGACTACTCCCGCCCGGCGAAGAGCGCGCTCTCCCCCTCGCACGTGAACCTCATCCTGGAGCGGACCTTCCAGCTCCTCGCCCGCGACCTCCCGTCCGACCTCCGGCTCGCGCTCGACCTCGCCCCGGACCTCCCGCGCGTGCTCTGCGACGCCGAGCAGCTCAAGCAGGTGTTCCTCAACCTGGCGCTGAACGCGGTGCAGGCCATGCCGGAGGGGGGCGGGCTCACCGTCTCGACCCGCCTCGCCCGCGACGAGGCGGCGGTGTGGCGCGAGGGGGCGCGGCGGGGCGCGGCGGTGGAGGTCCGGTTCCGGGACACCGGCCCGGGCGTCCCCGAGGACGCCCGGGAGAGCATCTTCGTCCCCTTCTACACCACCAAGGCGAAGGGCACCGGGCTCGGCCTCGCCATCTGCCAGCGCATCGTGAAGGCGCACCAGGGCAGCATCGGCGTGCGCCAGGCGCCCGGCGGCGGGGCGGAGTTCGTGCTCTCCTTCCCCGCCATCCGGGAGGACCTGCCCCAGCTCGCGCCCGAGCCGGCGGCCGCGCCGCGCCCGGCCCGCGCCGGCTC
>JAJXVM010000080.1 GCA_021782135.1 Myxococcales bacterium
CGATTTGCGGACGGAAGATGCTCGAGCGGGCCGAGCTGCTCCAGCGAGGAGGGCGCGCCGCCTCCCCGGCCCGGGCGGACGGGCGGGAAGAGGACGACGCCCCGCCGCCTCCGGCCGGCGCCCGCCCCGAGCGGCACCGCGCGCCGGAGCGCGCCCGCCCGGCGCCGCTGCCGCGCGAGAAGCTCAGCGCCGCCGACCACGCCGCGCTCGACCGGCTGATCACCGAGCGAGCCCGCTAGCGCCTTCCCGGGCCGTGGGTCCGCGGGGGCGGCGCGGTTGTCCGGGCCGCGTCCCGCGCGCACCTTCCCTGCGGGGCCTCTCGCGGCTCCGGAGGAGGTGGCATGGGTTCGTCGGCGCTGCTCCTGGCCCTGGCGCTCGCGCTGGAGCCGGACGCGGCCGGGCCCGCCGCCGGCGCGCCGCAGCTCTACACCGAGCTGCACGGCGCCGCGCCCCGCTCTCCCCTGCCGGACCTCAGCCACATCGTGAAGGCCGCCATGCCGGCCGTGGTCGGGGTCATCACCACGGCGCCGCCGGAGGAAACCGGCGCGGGTCCGCGCGCCCCCGACGACCTCTTCGATCGGTTCCACGGCGGCGGCCCGCGCAAGGGGCTCGGCACCGGGTTCATCATCCACCGGGACGGGTGGATCCTCACCAACGCGCACGTCGTCGAGGGGGCCTCCGAGGTGGAGGTGGACGTCGGCGAGGAGGGGCAGCGCTTCCCGGCGCGGGTGGTCGGAGCGGACGCGCCCACCGACCTGGCGCTGCTCAAGATCGACGCGCCGGAGCCGCTGCCGGTGGTGCCGCTCGGGGACTCGGACCGGGTGGAGATCGCCGAGTGGGCGCTGGTGCTCGGCAACCCGTTCGGCCTCAGCCACTCGGTCACCTTCGGGATCGTGAGCCACACCGGCCGGGACGACATCGCCCCCTCGGGCCGGGAGGGCTACTACGACTTCATCCAGACCGACGCCTCCATCAACCCGGGGAACTCGGGCGGGCCGGTCCTGAACCTCCGCGGCGAGGTGGTGGGCATCGCCACCGCCGTCAACGCCACCGGCCAGGGGATCGGCTTCGCCGTGCCCATCAACATGGCGAAGGAGATCGTCGGCCAGCTGAAGGAGCGCGGCAGGGTGGTCCGCAGCTGGCTCGGCGTCTCGGTGCGCGAGGTCTCGCGCCACCTCGCCCGCGCCGCCGGGCTCGGCTCCGCGCGCGGGGTGCTGGTGACCGCCGTGGCGGCCGGAGGGCCGGCCGCCCGGGCGGGGCTGCGGGTCGGCGACCTCATCACCTCGTTCCGCGGCCGCGCCGTGCGCACCGCCGCCCGGCTCCGCTGGGAGGTGGCCAGCGCCGGCGTGGGGCGGCAGGTCTCGATCCTCGTCCGCAGGGGCGGGGGCGAGGAGCGCGCGCTCGCGGTCCAGCTCTCCCGGCCGCCCGCCGACGAGCAGGTGGCGGGGGCGACGGGCGTCCCATCGCCCGCGCGGGGCGGCACCGCCAGCGGGGAGTGAACCGCAGCCCCGTCGCCAGGGTTGCCATCGGCGCCGTGCTCGGGTTATCTAGCTGCCTCCGCGCCGTCTTCGTGGCGCGCCGAAACTCCAACCCGAGTCGAGAATGGCCGAGACCAAGACCAAGAAGAAGGCACCCGCGCCCAAGGGCGGCGGCAAGAAGGCCTGCAAGATCGAGGGCTGCAAGCGCGCCTACCGCGCGAAGGGGTTCTGCTTCTTCCACTACGACCAGTGGCGCCGGGGGGAGCTGGAGAAGTTCCCCGGCCGCTACGACACCTGCGGCAAGGAAGGCTGCAAGAAGAAGGTCGTCGAGCACGGGCTCTGCCAGGAGCACTTCGACGCCTGGAAGAAGAGCCGCAAGGGCGCCAAGGCCGCGGCCGAGGCCGCCGCCGCCGGGTAGCTCCGGCTCCCCTCCGCGCAGAGCCGTCCACGAACCCTCCCCCGCACGCCGGGGCGAGGGTCTTCGTGTTTGCCCGGATGCCGCGCGCTCCCCCGGGCGCTCCGAGCCCCGGCTCAGCCGCCGGTCCGGAGCTGGCGCTCGAGCGACTTCACCGCGGCGGCCAGCAGCTCCACCTCGCGCTGCGACGGCTCCGCCCGCGCCAGCAGCCGCCGGAAGTCGGCCAGGATGTGCGTCGGGTTCTGCGGGTTCAGGTACCCGGCCGCCGCGAGCAGCGCCTCCAGCCTGGCGAAGAGCGCCTCGACCGTGGCGTGGCGCGCCGGCTCCGCGGCCGGGAGCGGCGCGTGGGCGGCGGCCCCCGCCTGCGAGATCTCGTAGCAGAGCACCGCGACCGCCTGCGCCAGGTTCATCGAGTCGTAGGCGGCGCTGGTGGGGATGCCGCAGACCGCCTGGCAGAGCTCCAGCTCCTCGTCCGAGAGCCCTCGCCGCTCCTCGCCGAAGAGCACCGCGACGGCGCCCAGCTCGCTGCGGCGGGCCACCTCGGCGGCGAGCTCCCGCGGCGTGAGTCGCGGGCGGCCCTCCGGCGCGCGGGAGGTGGTGCCGCAGACCCAGGACACCTCGGCGAGGGCGGCCCGGGCGTCCACGGAGATCTCGGCCGCCTCGAGCAGGTCGCTCGCCCGGCGGGCGAGCACCCGGGCGCGGGTGAGCACGTCCTCCCGCCCGCTCACCGCCTCTCCGCTCCGCCCCGGCCCCCGCCAGGCCGGCGGCGCCACGATCCCGAGCCGCGCCAGGCCGAAGTTCTTCATGACCCGCGCCGCCGCGCCGATGTTGTCGGCGCTGGAGGGGCGGTGCAGGACGATCAGGACTCGCTCGGGACGTAGCATGGCGTGACGGGCTCCCTCGGCGGGCGCGGAGAATGCCCTTCCCCTGCCGCGGGCTCCTCGTTAGCATGGGAGTACCCATGATCGACGAATCGCGCATCCGGGCCCAGCTGGCCCACACCCTCCGTGAATTCGACGCCTCCGGCCTCGGCACCCTGTACCGCGGCAAGGTCCGCGACAACTACTCGCAAGACGGCCGCATCGTGATGGTGACCACCGACCGCGTGAGCGCCTTCGACCACGTGCTCGGCACCATCCCGTACAAGGGCGAGGTGCTGTCCCGGCTCACGCTCTTCTGGTTCGACAAGGTCAAGGACATCGCCCCCACCCACGTCCTCTCCTCGCCCGATCCGAGCGTGATGGTGGTGAAGCGCGCCCAGGCGCTCCCGGTCGAGATCGTGATCCGCGGCTACATCACCGGCTCGCTCTGGCGCGACTACCAGGCCGGCAAGGCGGGCGCCTACGGCATCGAGTGGCCGAAGGGGCTCCGACGCGACCAGCGCTTCGAGACCGCCGTCATCACCCCGTCCACCAAGGCCGAGTACGGCAAGCACGACGAGCCCATCAGCGAGGCCGAGATCCTGAAGCAGGGGCTGGTCGCGCCGGAGGTCTGGAAGGAGGCGACCGCGGTCGCCCACCGGCTCTTCGCGCGGGGGCAGGAGTGGGCCCGCGGCCGCGGCCTGATCCTCGTGGACACCAAGTACGAGATGGGCATCGCCGACGGGGAGCTGGTGGTCATCGACGAGATCCACACCCCCGACAGCTCGCGCTACTGGGTGGCGGGGAGCTACGAGGAGCGGGTGGCCCGGGGCGAGGAGCCGGAGATGCTCGACAAGGAGAACATCCGGCAGTGGCTCATCAAGGAGCACGGCTTCTCTGGGCAGGGCAAGCCGCCCCCGCTCACCGACGACGTCCGGGTGATGCTGGCCCAGAAGTACATGCAGGTCTACGAGAAGCTCACCGGCGAGGCCTTCGACTCCGAGGTGGGCAGCGTGGACGCGCGGATCCGGCGGAACCTGAAGGCCGCCGGGCTGATGGCCTGAGCCGGGCGCGCCTCCGGGCCGCCCCTCCCCTGCCCTCCCCGTGCGACGGGGAGGGAGGACCTCGGGATCCCTTCGAAGCTTGCGGCGCGCGACGCGCTCCTCCCCTCTCCCGCGCAGCGGGGGAGGGTCAGGGAGGGGTGGCGCGGCTGGCTGGGGCGCGGCCGCTCAGGCCCGCGGCACGCCGCCGATGCCGTGGACGCCGTGCGGATCGTGGCAGCTGTTGCAGGCCATCCCCGCGCCGGGATCGGTCGGGAGCATGGTGCCGTGCGCCTTGGTGTGGCAGGCGCGGCAGACCGTCACCACCTCGGCCCGGAGCCGCGGCTGCCCCTGCTCGTGACAGCTCTGGCAGTGCGGACGCTCGGTGGGGAAGTCCTTGTCGCGCGCCGGCGCCTCGGCGCTCGCCCCCTCGCCGGCGGCCCCCCCGGCACAGGCGGATGCGAGCAGCGCGAGGCCGAGCGCCGCGACACGGAGCCCGCCGGTCATCGCCCGAACACCCTGTCGAAGATCGTGTCCACGTGCTTGAGATGGTAGCCGAGCGCGAAGCAGGCGTCGACCTCCTCGTCCGTGAGCAGCCGGTGCACGTCCGCATCGCGCTTGAGCGCGGAGCGGAAGTCGATCTTCTCCTCCCAGACCTTCATGGCGTTGCGCTGCACGTAGACGTAGCCCTGCTGCCGGGCCACGCCCTTGCCGACCAGCGCCAGCAGCACGCGCTGGGCCTCGTAGAGCCCGCCGGTGAGGTCCAGGTTCTCCTTCATCCGCTCGGGGTAGACGCGCAGGTTCTCCACCATCCCGGAGAACCGGTGCAGGGCGAAGTCGAGCGCCAGCGTGGCGTCGGGCCCGATGACGCGCTCGACCGAGGAGTGGCTGATGTCTCGCTCGTGCCAGAGGGCCACGTCCTCCAGGGCCGCCAGCGCGTAGGAGCGCAGCAGCCGCGAGAGGCCGGTGAGGTTCTCGGAGAGGATGGGGTTGCGCTTGTGCGGCATCGCCGAGGAGCCCTTCTGCCCGGCGGTGAACGGCTCCTCCGCCTCGCGGACCTCGGTCCGCTGCAGGTGCCGGATCTCGGTCGCCTGCTGCTCCAGGGTCCCGCCGCAGAGCGCGAGCGCGCAGAAGAGCTCGGCGTGGCGGTCGCGGTTCACCACCTGGGTGGCCGCCCCCTCGGCCCCGGCGAGGCCGAGCTTCCGCATCACGAAGGCCTCCACGCGCGGATCCACGTTGGCGAAGGTGCCCACCGCCCCGGAGATCTTGCCCACCGCCGCGGTGCGGCCGGCCCGCTCCAGGGCGTCCCGCCGACGGCCCCAGGCGTCGTACCAGCCCGCGAGCTTGAGCCCGAAGGTGATCGGCTCGGCGTGGATGCCGTGGCTGCGGCCCACCATGGGCGTGAGCTTGTGCTCGAAGGCCCGCTTCTTCACCGCCGCCCGCGCCCGGTCGACGCCGGCGAGGAGCAGCCCCACCGCCTCCTGGAGCTGGACCGCCAGCGTGGTGTCGAGCACGTCCGAGGAGGTCATCCCCTTGTGCAGGTGGCGGGCGGCTGGGCCGCCGAGCTCCTCGACGAAGGTGAGGAAGGCGATGACGTCGTGCTTGACGGTCTTCTCGATCTCCTCGATCCGGGTCACGTCGGCCGCCGAGAACTGGAAGCCCTCGAAGCGCCGCCGCAGGGTGGCCAGGTCCTCCGCCGGCACCTCCCCCAGCTCGACCATGGCCTCGCAGGCGGCCAGCTCCACGTCGAGCCAGATCCGGTAACGGCGCTCGGGCGACCAGATGGCCGCCATCTCGGGACGGGTGTAACGCGGGATCATCGCTCCTCCTCGCGGCCCTCGGGCCGGCGCTCCCCGTGGCGGGGAGCGGTGAAGTTACCAGAAACGGATCAGCGGCCGGTCGAGCCGAAGCCGCCGCCGCCGCGCTCCGACCCGGAGAGCCCCTCGGCCAGCCGCAGCTCGGCCCGGACCACCGGCGCCACCACCAGCTGGGCGATGCGCTCGCCCCGCCGGATCTCGAAGGGCTCGGCGCCCCAGTTGACCAGGATGACCCCCACCTCGCCCCGGTAGTCGCTGTCGATGGTGCCGGGGGCGTTGACCATCCCGACGCCGTGGCGCAGCGCCAGCCCGGAGCGCGGCCGCACCTGCCCCTCGTAGCCCTCCGGGATCTCGAGGGCCAGGCCGGTCGGGACCAGGCGCCGCTCGCCGGGGGCGAGGCGGCAGGCCTCGTCGGCGCGCAGGTCGAGGCCGGCGGCCCCCGCCGTCTGGTACGAGGGCAGCGCGAGGGGCTCGCCCCGCGCGCCGACCCGGCTCACCTTCACGTCGACCGGCATGCTCTCTCTCCCGCCGGGCGCGACGCCCCGGATCGGCAGCGCCGCGCCAGGGAGCCCGGGCGCGGCGCGTGCACTGCCGGAGGCGGCTCCGCCCCGGCTACTTGGCCTCGGGCTTCGCCTCGGCCTCGGCCTTCTTGCCGGCGGCCTCGGCGAGGGCCTCCTTGCGCGAGAGCCGGATCTTGCCCTGGCGATCGACCGAGACGACCTTCACCATCACCTCCTCGCCCTCGGAGAGGACGTCGGAGACGCTCTTCACCCGCTTGTCGGAGAGCTCCGAGATGTGGATGAGGCCGTCGGTGCCCGGGAAGATCTCCACGAAGGCGCCGAACTCCACGATCTTGCGGACCGTGCCGAGGTAGGTCTTGCCCACCTCCGCCTCCTGGGTGAGGTCCTTGATGCGCTTGATGGCGGCCGCCACGCGCTCCTGGTCGGAGCTGGCCACCGAGACCGTGCCGTCGTCCTCGACGTTGATGGCGCAGCCGGTGGTCGCCACGATCTCCTTGATGACCTTGCCGCCGGGCCCGATGACGTCCTTGATGCGCTCGGGGCGGATCTTGAGGGTGGTGATGCGGGGCGCGTAGGCGCTCACGTCGCCACGCGGCGCGGTGAGGGCCTTCGCCATCTCCCCGAGGATGTGCTTGCGGCCCTCGGCGGCCTGGGCGAGCGCGCGCTCGAGGATCTCGCGGGTGACGCCGCCGATCTTGATGTCCATCTGGATGGAGGTGATGCCGGCGGCGGTGCCGCACACCTTGAAGTCCATGTCGCCGAGGTGGTCCTCGTCGCCGAGGATGTCGGAGAGGATGGCGATCTTCTCGCCCTCCTTGATGAGCCCCATGGCGATGCCGGCCACCGGGGCCTTGATGGGCACGCCGGCGTCCATGAGCGAGAGGCAGCCGCCGCAGACCGAGGCCATCGACGAGGAGCCGTTCGACTCCATGATGTCGGAGACGATGCGGACGGTGTACGGGAACTTCGCGTCGTCGGGCATCACCTGGCGCAGAGCCCGCTCGGCGAGGGCGCCGTGGCCGATCTCGCGCCGGCCGGGGCCGCGCAGGAACTTCACCTCGCCCACCGAGTACGGCGGGAAGTTGTAGTGCAGCATGAACTTCTTGAAGCTCATGCCGGTGAGCTGCTCGACGCGCTGCTCGTCCTCGGCGGTGCCGAGGGTGGTGGCGACGAGCGCCTGGGTCTCGCCGCGGGTGAAGAGGGCCGAGCCGTGCACGCGCGGCAGCAGGCCGACCTCGCAGGTGATCTTGCGGATCTCGGTCTCGCTGCGGCCACCGATGCGGCGCTTCTCATCGGTGATCATCTTGCGCATGTACTCGTACTTGACGTCCTCGTAGTACCCCTTGATCTCCTTCTCGCGGAGCGCGACCCCGGCGAGCTTCTGGGCGTCGCCGGCGGCCTCGGCCTTGAGGGCCTCCATCAGCTCCTTCTTGATCTCGGAGAGCCGCCCGTAGCGGTCGTGCTTCTCGTTCCGGGCGTAGGCCTCGCGGACCTTCTCCCAGGTGAGGCCCTTCACCTTCTCGCGCAGGGCCGCGTCGCTCTTCGGGGGATCGAAGGCGCGCTTCACGCCGCCGCCCACCGCCGCCTTGCCGAGCGCCTCCTGGGCGTCGAGCAGCTCCTTCACGGCCGCCTGGCCGAAGAGGAGCGCGTCCACCATGGTCTTCTCGTCCACCTCGTGGGCGCCGCCCTCGACCATCACGATGGCCTCGCGCGAGGCGGCCATCACGATGTCCATGTCGCACTCGGCGCGCTGCGCCAGCGTGGGGTTGGCGACGAACTGGCCGCCGATGCGGCCGACGCGCACGCCGGCGATGGGGCCGTTGAAGGGGACGTTCGAGATCTGCAGGGCCGCCGAGGCGCCGGTCAGCGCCAGCACGTCGGTGTCGTTCTCCTGGTCGAAGGAGACCACCGTGGCGATGATCTGCGTCTCGTTGGCGTAGCCCTCGGGGAAGAGCGGGCGGCAGGAGCGGTCGATGATGCGGGAGCAGAGCGTCTCGCGCTCGGTGAGCCGCCCCTCGCGGCGGAAGAAGCTGCCCGGGATCTTGCCGGCGGCGAAGAGCTTCTCCTGGTAATCGACGGTCAGGGGGAAGAAGTCGATGCCCTCCTTCCTCTCCTTGGCCGAGACGACCGTGACGAGGACGATCGAGTCGCCCATGCGGACCCAGACCGCGCCGTCCGCCTGCTTGGCGATCTTGCCGGTCTCGAGGAGGATCTCCTTCGCGCCGCACTTCGCCTTCTGCTGGATGGGATTCATGTGCACCTCCGCTGCGAGTTGACCGGCGTCGCCGCCGGGCGGCGGCGCCCGCGAGGTGCTTCAGTTCCTGATCGCAGCGCTCCTCGCCCGAGGCGCGTTCCAATCGGAAACGGAAGCGCCTCCAGGGGAGCCGCCTTGATGCGAAAGCGCCCCGGCTTCGAGGGCCGGGGCGCCGTGAGCCTGCCGACTACTTGCGGATGCCGAGGTTGTCGATGAGCACCTTGTAGCGGTTCTGATCGACGGTGCGCAGGTAGTCGAGGAGACGGCGCCGCTGGCCGACCAGCTTGAGCAGGCCGCGGCGGCTGTGGTGGTCCTTCTTGTGGGTCTTGAAGTGCTCCGTCAGGTACGAGATGCGCTCGGTGAGGAGCGCCACCTGGACCTCGGGAGACCCGGTGTCGGAGTCGTGACGGCGGAACTTCTGGACGAGCTCGGACTTCTTCTCCTGGACCAACGCCATAGTAGCTTCCTTTCCGGTGAACCGCCGGGGACCGTCGCTGGGGCGAAGGCGCGCGCCGCGGGCGACAGAGGGGCGGGAGTGAGGGGTGTGTTACTAAGCGATCCGGGGGCTTGCGTCAATTCGTTCCTTGAAGCACCCGCACCGGCTTCAGCCGGGCGCCCGCGGGCTCGCAGACGGCGAGCACCTTCCCCTCGGGGCCGAGCGCCACCGAGTAGCCGGCGGGCACCTCGGGGAGCGTGAGCAGCTGGCCGTGGCGCAGGTCGCGGGCCTGCCCCCCGGTGAGCCGCACGGCCGGCAGGAAGCCGAGCGCCAGCTCGAGCGGCAGCACGAGCGCGGCCAGTCCCGCGGGGTCCTCGCGGCCGAGCCGCTCGGCCTCCTCCAGCCGGACCGCCTGCTCCGCCCGGAATGGCCCGGCGGCGACGCGCCGCAGCGCGGCGAGGTGAGCGGGGAGGCCGAGCGCCCGGCCGAGGTCGACCGCCAGGGTGCGCACGTAGGTGCCCTTCCCGCAGGCCACCCGGAGCCGGGCGCCCGCCCTGCCCTGCCGCGCCGGCTCGAACCCGAGGAGCTCGAGCGCGTCCACGCGCACCTGGCGCGGCCGCCGCTCGACCTCCTCGCCCCGTCGCGCGGCCTCGTGGAGCCGCCGCCCGTCCACCCGGACCGCCGAGTACATGGGCGGGACCTGCTCGATGAGCCCGAGGAACCGGGGCAGCGCCGCCCGGACCCCGCCGGCGTCCAGCCCCGCCGCGTCTCGCTCCTCGGTGACCTCCCCCTCGCCGTCCTCGGTGGTGGTGGCGGCCCCGAACACCACCTCCGCCTCGTAGGCCTTGTCCCCGTCGGCGAGGAAGCGCTGCAGCTTGACGGCCTCGCCGAGGCAGACCGGCAGCACGCCGGTGGCGGCCGGGTCGAGGGTGCCGGTGTGGCCGGCCTTCTCGCGCCCGAAGAGGCGCGAGACCCGCCGCACCACGTCGAAGCTGGTGGGACCCGCGGGCTTGTCGACGACGAGGACGCCGGAGGTCACGCGCGCCCCTACTTCTTCCAGCCTTCCTTCTCCGAGACTTCCTTCAGGAGCCGGTCGATCTTGTCGCCCTCCTCGATGCTCTCGTCGTAGGAGAAGCGCAGGTTGGGGACGAGCCGCAGCCCGAGGTTCCGCGCCACCTCGCGCTTCAGGAACCCGGCGGCGGCGGCCAGGCCGGCCAGCGTCTGCTTGCGCACCCCCTCCTCGCCGTGCACCGAGACGTAGACGGTGCAGTCGCGCAGGTCGGGGGACATCTTCGCGCCGGTGACGGTGATGAAGCCGGTGATGCGCGGATCCTTGAGACCCCGGGCGAGGAGCGCCGAGACCTCCCGCTGGACGTCGTGGGCCACGCGGGCCGGCCGGTCGTGGGTGCTCATGGATTCTCGTCCTTGTCCCAATCTTCCTCTTCGGCCTCGGCCAGCGTCCGCTCGCCGGCGGCGCCCAGGCTGTCGCCGTAATGGGCGATCTCGAGGACCCGATCGATGATCTGCACCTGCCCGCCGTGCATGGAGCCGACGAAGTCGGTCACCTTGTCGAGGGTCTCGTTGACGAAGGCGTGGTCGTTGCCCACCGCCGAGACGCCCACCACGGCCCGCTGCCACAGGTCGTTGTCGGCCACCTCGGCGATGGAGACGTTGAAGCGCGCCTTCACCCGGTCGATGGCCGAGCGCAGCAGGTGCCGCTTCGACTTCAGCGACCCCGGCTCGGGGAGGTAGAGCGTCAGCCGAAGGATGCCGACGAACATGACGCCCTACCCTCCTCCGCGCGCCGGGCTACTCGAGGGACTGCCGGATCTCCTCCAGCTCATACGCGTCGATGACGTCGCCCGGCTTCATGTCGGTGAAGCCCTCGATGCCGATACCGCACTCGAAGCCCTGGGCCACCTCCTTCACGTCGTCCTTGAAGCGGCGCAGGGTGGCGATCTTGCCGGTGAAGACGACCTTGCGCTCGCGGACCACGCGGACGTGGGAGCTGCGCTTGATGACGCCCTCGGTGACCGCCGAGCCGGCGATGGTGCCCGCCTTCGGGATGCTGAAGAGCTGGCGCACCTCGGCCTTGCCGAGCGGCTTCTCCTTGATGATGGGCTCGAGCAGGTCCTCCATCTCGGTGCGGACCGCGTCGACGGCCTCGTAGATGATGGAGAACAGCAGGATCTTGGCGCCCTGCTGGCTCGCGATCTGCTCGACCTTGGTCTCCGGCTTGGTGTTGAAGCCGACGATCACGGCGTTGCCGGCGGCGGCGGTGAGCACGTCCGACTCGGTGATGGCGCCCACGGCCGAGGTGAGGATCCTCACCCCCACCTTCTTGCCGGCCAGCTTCTGGAGCGCCTGCGAGACCGCCTCGGCCGAGCCCTGGACGTCCGCCTTGACGACGACGTTGAGCTCCTTCTGGCCGCCGGCCTTCGACTTCGCGAAGAGGTCCTCGAGGGTGGCGCGCTTGACCGAGCCGAGCTCCTTCTGGCGGGCCTTCTCGGCGCGGTGGGTGGCGACCTCCTTGGCCGCCTTCTCGTCCTGGACGATGTTGAACTCGTCGCCGGCGGTGGGCACGCCGGAGAGGCCGAGCACCTCCACCGGGTAGCCCGGCGGGACCTCCTTCACCTGCTCGCCGCGCTCGTTCATCATGGCGCGGACGCGGCCGTAGTGGACGCCGGTGACGATGGCGTCGCCGACCCGCAGGGTGCCCTCCTCGACCAGCACCGTGGCCACCGGGCCGCGGCCCTTCTCGAGCTTGGCCTCGATGACGTGGCCGGCGGCCAGCTTCTCGGGGTTCGACTTGAGGTCGAGCACCTCGGCCTGCAGCGCGATGTACTCGAGCAGCTCCGGCACCCCCTGCTTCGTGCGCGCGGAGACCGGCAGCATGATGGTCTGGCCGCCCCACTGCTCGGGGACGAGCTGGTACTCGGTGAGCTGCTGCATGACGCGCTCGGGCGAGGCGTCCGGCTTGTCGATCTTGTTGATGGCGACGAGGATGGTCACCCCGGCCGCCTGGGCGTGCTTGATGGCCTCGGCGGTCTGCGGCATGACGCCGTCGTCGGCCGCCACCACCAGCACCACCAGGTCGGTGACCTTGGCGCCGCGCTCGCGCATCGCCGTGAAGGCCTCGTGGCCCGGCGTGTCGAGGAAGGTGATGGGCCCCTTGGCCGTCTGCACCGAGTAGGCGCCGATGTGCTGGGTGATGCCGCCCGCCTCGCCGGCGGCCACGTCGGCCTGGCGGATGGCGTCGAGCAGCGAGGTCTTGCCGTGGTCCACGTGGCCCATCACCGTCACCACCGGCGGGCGGTTCACGAGCTTGGACTCGTCCACCTCCACCTCGGGGATGAACTCCTCGACCTCGAAGCCCTTCTTCTCGACGGTGAAGCCGAAGTCGGTCGCCAGCAGCGCCGCCGTGTCGGCGTCGATGAGCTGGTTGATGGTGGCCATCGTCCCGAGCTGCATCAGCTTGCGGATGAGGTCGGACGCCTTCACGCCCATGGCCTGGGAGAGGTCGGAGACGGACATCGACTCCTCCATGCGGATGACCTTCTTGTGCTCGGCCCGCTCGGTCACCAGCGTCTTCGCTCCCTTCTTGGTGGGCTTCTTCTTCTTGCCGCGGATGGGCACGTAGGCCCGATCGCTGATGGCGGCCTGCAGCAGCTCCTTGCCCGAGAGCTGCTGCGCCGTCTCGGAGGCGGGCCGGCCGCCGCCGCGGCGCTTCTTCGAGACGTCGATGATCTCGCGCTCGCGCCCGAGCATCCCCGGGACGACCTTGAACTCGCGGACCTCGCCGAGGGCGCGCGGCCCCGGGGCGGCCGGATAGCTCGGCCGCGCCGAGGAAGGCGGGGTCACCCGCCGCACGGGCACGAGCGGCCGGTTGATGACCACCGCCTGCGTGGAGGTGGGCCGGAGGGTGCGCGGATCCACCGCCGGCGCGGCCGGCGGCTTCGGCTGGGGATGCTGGGAGGAGGCGGCCATGGGCTGGACAGGGGGCTGCGTCTGTCCGGCCGGGGCGGCCGGACGCGGCGCAGCGGCGGGGCTGGCCGAAGGGGAGGCGCCGGGCGTGGGC
>JAJXVM010000367.1 GCA_021782135.1 Myxococcales bacterium
GGCTGCGGCGCGCCGGGCCCCTCGCGCGGAAGGACCCGCGGGAGGCGCCCGGGCGCGCGCTGCGGAGGGGACTGCGGCGGGGTCGCCTGCGCGGCGGCCAGCGTCGGGAGGAGGAGCGTCAAAAGCAGGGGCGTGCGCATGGCGGTGTCGTCGTTCCGTCAAGGGCCGGTGACGTCGTACTCCTTCCGGACCGGCTGGCCGTTGCGCTCGAGCTCGAGGCTGATGTGGTTCGCCTCCTTGAGCTTCTGGTAGATCTCGAGCGCCTTGTCGGGGGAGTTGATCTCGTAGCCGTTGACCTTGGTGACCACGTCGCCGTTCTCGATGCCGATCGCCGAGTAGAGCGACCCCGGCTGGATCGAGAAGAGCTTGAAGCCGGTGGCGACGCCGTTCTTGAAGTTGGGGACCATCCGCGCCTGGGTGGCGAGGCTGGAGAGGTTGGCGAGGTTCTGGTCGATGGTGGTCCGCTTCACGTCGTAGTGGTTGGCGGCGACCTGCTTCACCCCGTCGGCCGGCGCCCCGGGCGGGCGGGGCGCGCCGAAGGGCGAGGCCGGCGTCGCGCCCTCGACCGGCTCGAAGTCGAGGTACTCCTTGCGGCCGTCGTGGCAGACCACCGCCACCATCTTGAACCCCTGCCCGGTGATGTCCCGGCGCTCCTTCAGCCGGCCGATGGCGAGGATCCTGGCCCCCTGGAACTGGTCGCCCACGCCGTAGATCCGGGTCTCGCGCGAGTTGAGGTCGGTGATGGAGGCGAACGACCACTGGGGCTTCTCGGCGATGACCCCCGCCACCAGCTGCCCGCGGAGGCTGGTCTTGACCGGGGCCGCGCGGGCGTCCTCGCAGGTGCGCGCGACCGGCGCGGCGGCGTCGCCCGCGGTCCCCGTCCCCGTCGCGGCCGAGGGCGGCGGCGGCTTCTGGCCGATGAGCGTGTAGATCCGGTCGGGGTCGAGCGGGGGAATCACCGGAGCGCGCATCGGAGGGGGCGGGGCCGAGCGCAGGTCGATCTGCGGCGTCGGGCGGATGAGCGCGCCCAGCACGGTGTTGACCGTCCGCGCGCAGAGCCAGGCCGCGGCGAAGAGGAGCAGGGCGTGGACCGCCCAGACGTATTTGCGGAAGAAGAGGTCGAGCATCAGGGGAAGGCCCCTCGGGGCGAGGTAGCAACGGCCATGCCACCCCGGGGCGCCTTGGTAACACACAAGGCCTCGGATTCACGCCCAGATTCGCCGGCGCGGGACAGGCGATCTCCCGCTCGCGCGAGCGCCGCTGTCATTTTGGCAAAAGGGGGCCTCGCGCCGGAGGCGCCACGCCAATTTGGCACGCTACTCCGGGGCTCCTTCGGGGCCTTCGTCCACCAGCCGGCCGGCCGCGTCGCGGTCGAGCTTCCGGTAGATGGTGCGCGGCGCGATGCCGAGGATCTGCGCCGCGAGGGTCTTGTCGCCGCGCGTCTGGCGGAGCGTCTCGCGGATCACGAGCCGCTCGATCTCGTCCATCGAGGCGCCCATCGGGATCACCAGGGCGTCCGGAGGCCCGGCCGCCCCGCGCGCGGCGCGCACCGGCTCCGGCAGGTCGGAGACCTCCACCCGCTCGCCCGGGCAGAGCACCACCGCGCGCTCGACGGCGTGCTCGAGCTCGCGGACGTTGCCGGGCCACTCCCACCCCTCGAGCGAGTGGAGCGCCGCCGGCGAGAAGCCGGTCACGCGCTTCTGGTGCTTCTCCGCCACCCGCCGCAGGAAGACCGTCGCGAGCAGCGGGACGTCCTCGCGGCGCTCCCGGAGCGGGGGCAGCCGGACCGCCACCACGTTGAGCCGGTAGAACAGGTCCTCGCGGAACCGGCCGGCCTTCACCTCCGCCGCGAGGTCCTTGTTCGTCGCCGCCACGAGGCGCACGTCGATGCGGCTGGGCTGGGTGGCGCCGAGCCGCTCCACCACGCCGTCCTGCAGCACGCGCAGGAGCTTCACCTGCAGCCCGGGCGACATCTCGCCCACCTCGTCGAGGAACAGGGTCCCGCCGTGGGCCCGCTCGAGCCGCCCCTCCTTGCGCCCGGCCGCGCCGGTGAAGGCCCCCTTCTCGTAGCCGAAGAGCTCCGACTCGAGGATGCTCTCGGGGATGGCGGCGCAGTTGATGGGGACGAAGGGGCCGCCGGCGCGGGGCGAGCGATCGTGGAGGAGCCGCGCCGCGAGCTCCTTGCCGGTGCCGCTCTCCCCCTGCAGCAGCACGGTGGCGCTGGTGGGCGCGGCCTGCAGCAGCACCTCGAGCGCGGCCCGGAACCGCGGCGAGTCGCCGAGCAGCGCGTTGCCCTGGGTGAGCCCGGCGAGCTGGGCCTTGAGCGCGCGGTTCTCGGCGAGCAGCGAGGCCTTCTCGAGGGCCCGGCGGACGCTCTTCACCACCGCGTGGCGCTTCACCGGCTTGGTGATGAAGTCGTACGCCCCCTCCTTCATGGCCGACACCGCCGCCTCCACGGTGCCGTAGGCGGTCACGAGCACCACCTCGACGTCGGGCGCCACGGTGCGGGCGGCCCGGAGCAGCGCCTCGCCGCTCATGCCGGGCATCATGAGGTCGGTGACCACCACGCTCACCGGCTCGCGCCGCAGCAGCTCGAGCGCCTCCGGTCCCGAGGCGGCCGTGAGCACGCGCCAGCCCTCGCGCTCGAAGATCTTGCGGAGCGAGTCGAGGTTGGAGCGCTCGTCGTCGACGATGAGGATGAGCGGCGGCACCCGGAGGTTATACCGCGCGCCGCGCGGGGGCGTCCGCTACCGCGCGCCGGTGCCGGCGTCGGCGGGC
>JAJXVM010000081.1 GCA_021782135.1 Myxococcales bacterium
GCCCGCGCGCCGGCCGGGCGGGACCCCGGAGCAGCAGGGCCTGGGGCAGGAGCAGCCCGACGGCCACCGCCCATCCCTGCGGGTCGCCCCCGGCGGCGCACAGGAAGGAGGCCGCGCCCAGCCCGGCCAGCGCCCCCGGTCCGCCCCCCTCGAAGAAGAGCTCCGCCGCGGCGAAGACCCACGGGAGCGCCGAGAGCGTGGCGAGGAAGGTGAGGTTGTCGCTCGAGCTCACCAGGTGGCCGGAGAGGGCGAAGGCCAGCCCCGCCGCGAGCGAGGCGTGCCAGCCGCAGCGGAGCGCGCGGCAGAGGGCGTAGCCGCCCAGCGCCGCCAGCAGGTAGCAGGAGAGCACCCAGGCCTTGAAGCCGACCTCGTAGGGCAAGGCCACCAGCCAGGCGTTGAAGGGGTGGAGCGGCGCGTCCATGGCCCCCGCCACCACCGGGGCGCCGAGCCCGGCGTAGGGGTTCCACTCCGGCAGCTCGCCGCGCGCGAGCCGCTCGGCGATCCAGCGGCGGGTGGGGTGGTGGATGCGCCCCGTGTCCCGGCTCAGGAACTGAGCCCCCGGCCCGAGCGCCGGCAGGAAGAAGAGCGCCAGGACCAGGGCCGCCACGCCGGCGGCCCGTGGCAGGCCCGGCGTCGCGGCGGCGGGGGGAGGCCCGGCGGCCTCGCTCACCGGAAGTCCCGCCGCGCGAAGGCGGCGCAGGCGAGCGCGAGCACGACGGCGACGTAGAGCAACGCGTACAGGGCCGCCCAGGCGAGCCGGCCTCCCTCCACGGCGCGCTGGTAGACGAACTCCACCTTGTAGTCGAGGCCGGCCAGGTTCGGGAGCACGTAGGCCAGCGCCCGGACCGGCGAGGCCTGGTGCTGCCAGTAGACGAACATCTCCCGGGAGAAGTGGCCGGCGAAGGTGAGCGCCAGGGTGAACATCGCCGCCAGGGTGACGTTGGTCAGGCTCGAGAAGGCGATGGCCATGGCGCCGATCAGCGCGAACTGCAGGCCTGTGCCGAGGTAGGCGGCGGCGAACGGCGTCCGGTGGAGGAAGCCGAAGCCGCCGGTGTAGACGGCGAGGACCGCGATGCTCGCCGCCGCCATCGCCGCCAGGTTGAGCTCGAGCGTGAGCACCAGCCCGAGGTAGCGGCCGACCAGGTACTCGGCCCGGCCCAGCGGCTTGGCGATGATCGGGTAGAGGGTGCGGCGCTGCACGTCCCCCGCCACCAGCCCGGCCCCCAGGAAGACGGCGATGAGGGTCCCGAAGAGCTGGGCCGAGGTGAGCGCCAGGTCGGAGATGATCCGGTACTGCTCTCCGAAGGTGAGGCTCGAGAGGATGATCGACGCCGAGGTGAGGAGCAGGGCGAAGACCAGCAGGTTCACGGCCAGCTTCTGCCGCAGCGCTTCGCGCAGGGTGACGAAGGCGATGGAGGCGATCTTCATGGCTTCGGGCTCGGGGCGGGAGAGGCGGCGGGCGAGGGCTGTGGCTGGAGGCGCCCCGGCTCCGGGGGCTTGAAGTGGAAGTCGCGGACGGTCGAGTGCGACTTCCCGTCCGCGCCCACCGTGTACGCGCCGCCGTACGGCTCGACCGGGATCGCCGGCAGCTCGCCGTCCCGGACCAGCTCGCGGACCGAGCCGGGCGGCCGCCCGTGGCGGGTCCGGTACTCCTCGATGGCGCGGTCGATGTGGACGAAGTCGCGCTGCAGGACCGCCAGCCGGTACTGCTCGTCGAGGGCGTCCCGCGTGCTCTCGTCGCGGGCCTCCTCGCGCAGCCCCGCCAGGAGCCGCACCGCGTCGTCCGGGTCGCCGCTCTTCACCCGCAGGGCGATGGCGAGCTGGCTGATGTGCGGAGAGGCGCCCTTGGTCCGGGCCGCCCGATCGGCCCACTCGGCCGCGCCGGCGTAGTCGCCGAGGTAGAAGAAGTGGTTGAAGGCGATGTAGTACGGGTAGGTCCACCAGCCCGGCCCGCGCTCGATCCCCTTGCGCAGGATCCGCTCCGAGTCGTCGAGCCGCCCGGCCGCCGAGAGGACGATCCCGGCGGTCTGGTAGGCGTAGCCGTGGTCGGGGTCGAGGTCGGTGATGAGGTCGGCGAGGGGGTAGAGGTCGGGGCAGGAGCCGCGCCGGAGCGTCTGGTCGCCGATGTACTGGACCGCGAGCAGCCAGTAGAAGTTGGCGATGGTGAGCCGGAGCCCGCGGGAGAGGGGCCGCAGGAAGCGGCCCTGGGGCACGTAGGCCACCTCGTAGGTCTCGGAGCGCTTGCGCGAATGGAGCACCGCGCGCGAGGCCAGGTAGAGGCCGGGGAGGAGGGCCGCCGCCAGGAGCAGGGGGAGGTAGGTGGAACGTTTCACGCGCGCGGCTCGAACGAGCGCGGCGGCACCCCTTGCCTCCGGGGTGCCGCCGCGAGGTGCTTCCGATTCTCTCCGAACTGGGTCCGGTTTAGAAGATCTTGTCGGAGGAGACGGTGACCACCTGGCCGATCGGCGTCGTGCCGGGCACGTAGGTCAGGCCGGCGCCGGTGGCGTCGGTCTTGCCGTCGCAGGGAGCGACCGGGGGCGTGCCGTTGGTGGTGAGGGCGCCGGTGGCGTCGAGCTGGGCCTGGAAGGCGGCGTCGCCGGCGTACACGCCGTCGGCGTCGATGTCGGTCCAGCCGCAGATGGAGACGGCCACGTTGCCGGTGCCGGTGGCGGTGTTGTACTTGCCGTAGGTCGAGCCCTGGACGATCCAGTCGATGGTCTGCGAGATGGCGAAGTCGCTGGTGGTCCAGGGCAGCTTGGTCGAGCCGACGACGCCGTTGGCCGGGACCGCGGTGACGAAGTTGAAGTACTGGCCGCTGACGAACGTGCCGTTCACGTTCACGTTGCGCTCGGACTGGCGGAGCGCCTCCTCCGACTTGAAGATCGCCTCGACGTTGGTCTTGCGCTCGCTCGCCTTGGAGCGGAGCTGGTAGCGCAGGAAGTTCGGGATGGCGATGGCGGCGAGGATGCCGATGATGGCCACCACGATCATGAGCTCGATCAGGGTGAAGCCCTTTGTCTTCTTGATCATAGGGTGTTGCCTCCGTCTGATGTGGCAGCCGACCAGGTAGGACATCCGCCTTCCTGCGCCCACTGCTGGGGATGACGCTCGGTGTTCGTGGAAAGCACGCTCGGTGCCAACGGCACGATCGGGCGCAAGCTGCCGAAAAGCGAGCGGGCCCTCGGCCCCGGCCGTTGACCAAATTGCGCGCCTGGGTGGTTTGACGCTGCCGTTTTTGGTCACCACGCCGGCTTTGACTTCGCCGGGAACGGTCTGGATAATCCGCCCGTGATCCTCCGGACCGAAGCGCTCACCAAGGTCTTCGAGGTGGGGCTCCGGCGCCGCCGCGTCCACGCCGTGCGCGATCTCGACCTCTCCGTGGAGGAGGGCGAGATCTTCGGCTTCGTGGGCCCGAACGGCGCCGGCAAGACCACCACCATCAAGATGCTGATGGGGCTCATCTTCCCCACCCGCGGGCGGGCCTTCATCTTCGACTCGCCCATCCCGTCGCGCGCCTCCAAGGCGCGCATCGGCTACCTGCCCGAGAACCCCTCCTACTACGAGTTCCTCACCGGGCGCGAGGCGCTGGCCTTCTTCGCCCGGCTCTCGGGCGTGCCCGGGGACGTGGCCCGCCGGCGCTGCGGGGAGCTGCTCGAGCTGGTCGGGCTGACCGGGGCGGCCGACCGGCAGCTCCGCAAGTACTCGAAGGGCATGCAGCAGCGGCTCGGGATCGCCCAGGCGCTGGTCTCCGACCCGGCCTTCGTGGTGCTCGACGAGCCGATGAGCGGGCTCGACCCCATCGGCCGGCGCGAGGTGCGCGACCTCATCCTCGAGCTGAAGCGGCGCGGCAAGACCGTCTTCTTCTCCACCCACATCCTGCCCGACGTCGAGACCCTCTGCGATCGGGTGGGGGTGATCATCGGCGGAAGGCTGCGGGACGTGGGGCGGATCGAGGAGCTGCTCTCGCCCCGGCTGCGCGGCGTGGAGGCGACCCTGTCGCTGCCCCCGCAGTCCCGGGCGGCGCTGGCGGGAGGCCGGATCGTGTCGCAGGACGGCGATCGGGTCACCGTCTCCTTCCCCGACCAGGCCGCCGCGGACGGCGCCGTGCGGGCGGCGCTCGGGGCCGGCGCGAGCCTGCTCTCGCTCACGCCGCACCGGGAGACGCTGGAGGACTTCTTCCTGCGCCGGCTCGAGGAGGATCGGCCCGGCGCGGCGCCGGAACCCGAGCGGCGGGCCGGCTGAGTGGCGCTCGAGCTGACCCCCGCCGCGCACGCGCTCCTCGCCGCCTGGGCCGCGCTGGTCGGCGCGGTGGTGGGGAGCTTCCTCAACGTGGTCATCGCCCGGGTCCCCGCCGGCCAGTCCATCGTCAAGCCCCGCTCGCGCTGCCCGCGCTGCGGCTCGGCCATCGCCTGGTACGACAACGTCCCGGTGGTCTCGTGGCTGCTCCTCCGGGCGCGCTGCCGGAGCTGCGGGGAGGGCATCTCCTGGCGGTACCCCCTGGTCGAGCTGCTCGGCGGCGCGGCGGGGCTCCTCGCCCTCGAGCGCCACGGCTTCTCGGCGCGCGCCGCCGCCGAGCTCGCCTTCGTGGCCCTGCTCCTGGCGCTCGCCTTCATCGACCTCGACACCTGGCTGCTGCCCAACGCCCTCACCTGGCCGCTCCTCGCGCTCGGCCTGGTCGCCGCCCCGCTCCGCCTCTCGTCCGCGCCCTCCTCCGGCTCCGCCCTCGCCGGCGCCGCCGTCGGCTTCGGCGCGTTCTACGCGGTGGCGGTGATCGGCGAGAAGGTCCTCCACAGGGAGGCCATGGGCTTCGGGGACGTCTGGCTGCTGGCGGGCCTGGGGGCCTGGAGCGGCGCCGCGGCGCTCCTGCCCATCGTGCTGCTCTCGAGCCTGCAGGGCTCGGTGGTGGGGCTGTCGCTCATCGCCCTCGGCAGGTCGCAACCCGGGCCCGAGCCGCGGGCGCCCGGTTCGGGCCCGGCCGAGGGCCCCGCCGCCACCCCGGCCTCCGGCCCGGACGACGCCGGGCCGGGGCCGGCGGCCGAGGCGCGCCCGGGGCCGGACGCGCTCGACGCCGAGGAGGCCTGGGTCCCGCCGCGCCACTCCGTGCCCTTCGGGCCGTTCCTGGTGGCCGGCGCGCTCGAGTGGCTCTACCTCGCCGGCCCCATCACCCGCGCCGTCCCCGCGCTCGGGCTGTTCCACTGACATGCCGGCCCGCAGCCTCCGCGCCCTGCTCGTCCTGCAGCTCGCCGCGGTGGTGGCGGTGTTCACGGCCATCGTGCTCGGGGTGTCCCTGCCGCTGCTCGCCCGGCGCGCGCTCTCCCCGGCCCTGCTCACGGCGCTGGTCCTCGGAGCCGCCACCCTGGCGCTGGCCGCCGGGGCCCTGCTGGTGATCCGCTCCGCCGCGGCCCCGGTGGAGCGGCTCCTGGCGGCGGCGGAGCGGCTGGGCGCGTCCCCGGGCCGGCCCGGAGAGCTGCCCATCCTCGGCGAGCCCGGCGGGCACGGCCTCGCCCGGGCGGCGGTGGCGTTCGAGCGAGTGGCGGCCGCGCTCGACGAGGAGCGCCGGCGGCTGCGGCTCAAGGTCGAGGAGCTCACGCGCGCCAACGGCTCGCTGGCCGAGGCGCGCGAGGTCATCTCCCGCACCGAGCGGCTCGCCACGGTGGGGCGGCTCGCGGCGGGGATCGCGCACGAGGTGGGAAACCCGCTCGGCGCGGTGACCGGCTTCGCCGAGCTGGCGCGCTCCCGGCTCGGGGACGGGGACGATCCGGTGGTGCGCGACGCCGTCGAGCGGATCGCGGCGGCGGCGGAGCGCATCGATCACGTGCTGCGGGACCTGCTCGACTTCGCCCGGCCCGCCCCGCCGGCCCTGACCGCCGTCCGCCTCGACCCGGTCGTCGAGGCCGCGCTCCGGCTCGCCCGCGTGCAGGCCCGCTTCCGCGAGGTGGCGGTCGCGGTGGAGCTCCCGGAGGCGCTGCCCGCGGCCTGGGCCGATCCGCGCCGGCTGGAGCAGGTGCTCCTCAACGTGCTGCTCAACGCCGGCGATGCCACCGGCGGGGGCGGCAGGGTGCGGCTCTCCGCGCGGGCGGAGGGGGGCGAGGTCGCGCTCGCGGTCGCCGACGACGGGCCGGGCTTCGCGCCGGCCGACCTGCCCCGGCTCTTCGACCCGTTCTTCACCACCAAGTCGCCCGGGCAGGGCACCGGGCTCGGGCTCGCCATCAGCGACGGCCTGATGCGCTCGATGGGCGGGCACATCTCCGCCGCGAACGGCGCCGGAGGCGGCGCCGTGATCACGCTCGCCTTCCGCGCCGCCACGCCCCAGGCGCCCGAGGAGCTCCCGTGAACCCTCTCCGCCCTCGCCGTCGCGGGCTGTTCCTCCTGCTCGGCGTCCTGGCGCTCGCGACCTGGGCGCGCCTCGACGATGCGCGCGAGGCCCTCTACCAGGGCGAGCTCCTGCCGCTGCTCGACGGGGACTCCGCCTACCACTACCGGCGCATCCTGGAGGCCGTCCGCCACTTCCCGCGCGTCCCGATGTTCGATCCGTGGATGAACTGGCCTCGCGGCGGACGCTGTCCGTGGGCGCAGGGGTTCGACCTCGCGGCGGCGGCCTGGGTGAAGCTCCTCGGCGGCGGCCGCTCGCCGCTCGCGACGGCCCTGCTCGCCGGGCTCTGGCCGGTGCTCGTCGGGCTCCTGGGCGTGCTCGCCACCATGGCGCTGGCGCGCCGCCTCGCGCCGGAGCGGCACGCGGCCATCGCCTGGGCCGGGGCCGGGCTGGTGGTCTCGCTGCTGCCGGGATCGCTCGCCGAGTCGCGTTTCGGCCGGCTCGACCACCACGGGTTCGAGCTCCTCCTGGTGGTGCTGCTCTCGATCCTGGCGGTGCGCACGCTCCCGCCGGAGCGCGGGCGCCCCCGCGGCGCCTGGTTCGAGGTCCAGTGCGCCCTGGTCACCGCCCTCGGGCTCTGGTTCTTCACCGGCTCGACGCTCTACGTCGCCATGGCCGCGGCCCTGATGATGGTGGGCGCGCTCGCCGCGCCCGGGACCGCGCGCCTGGTCGGCTCGGGCGCCCCGGGGCTCCTCGCCGGCGCCGCCCTGTCCGCGCTCCTCTCCTGGCCGGCCCTCGAGGGGGGCGGGGCGCTGCTCGACTTCATGTTCCCGTCCATGCTGCAGCCGGCGCTGGTGGCGCTGGCGGCGGGCGGGGTGGGGCTGGCGGTGGCGGTGAACCGGCGCTCTCCGGGAGCCGGCTTCGGGCGGCGGCTGGGGCTGCTGGCGGTGACCTGCCTCGCGCTGCTCGGGGTGACGGCGCTGCTGGCGAGCCCGCTGCGGCGGGAGGTGATCTCCGGGCTGCGGGGCTGGCTCTTCCACCAGGATCGGTGGATCCGGTCGATCGGCGAGTTCCAGCCGCTCTTCGGCAAGCTCTCGCAACTGAACGGCGGCTGGGTGCCGCTGCACCTCTTCCTCGGCTGGGCGGGCTTCTTCGTGCCCCTGGCGCTCGCGTTCGGCGCCTGGTGGATCGGCCGGGAGCGGCCCTGGCACGGCGCCGCCTTCGCCGCGCTCCTGGCCGCGTTCGTCGGGCTCACGTTGCTGCAGACCCGCTTCTCCCGGGTCGCCACCCCCTTCGTCGCCATCGGGGTGGCGCTCACCTTCCAGGCCATCGTCTCGGTCCTCGAGGAGCGCTTCCCGTCCCTCGCCCGGACCGGCACCGCGCTGGCGCTCGTGTCCATCGCCGCCCTGGAGCTGCTCGACCCGCCGACCCGGGACACCCTCCTCCTCGCCCGCTCGCGCGGTCCGGACCCGTTCCAACTCGGCGCCCTGGACTTCCGCGACGCCGGCCCGGTGGTGCCGGGGCGCCGCCCGGGCGTGGCCGCTCCCTGGACCTGGGGCCACTGGATCGAGGTGCTGGGGCGCCGGCCGGTGGCGACCAACGGCTTCGGCACCTACGTCGAGGAGGCCGGCTTCTGGGAGCTCGAGGAGACCTTCAACCACGGGACGGAGCGCCAGCTGCTGGCGGTGATGGACCGGCGCGACCTCGGCTACGTGATGTGCGGCGCGCTCACGCTGCTCGCCTCGGACCCGGCCCACCCGGACGTCCAGATCAGCGCGTTCGCGGAGGGGGTCCTCTCGAAGGAGTTCATGACCCGGGTGCCGCTCGCGCCGCTGGTCATCTCCGGCTCCGGCGTCCCCGCGAGCGGCGTGCGCCACCTCGAGCACCTCCTGCCGCGCTTCGCCAGCCGCCAGGTGGTCATGGGGCTCAAGTTCCCGCTGCCGGCGGTCTGGGACTACGAGCGGGTGGCCGGCGCCACGCTGGAGGGGAGCGCGCCCCCCGGCGCGCGGGTGGAGGCCGACCTGGACTTCCACGAGAACGGGCGCCCGCACGTCTGGCGCGCCTGGGCCGACGCCGATCCGGGCGGCCGGTTCGCGATCACCGTGCCGGTGCCGACGAACTTCACGCGGCCGACCCTCACCACCGAGGCCCGCTGGAGCGTCTCGGCGGCCGGCGGGCCGGCGGTCGAGGTGGAGGTCCCGGAGGCGGCGGTGCGGAGCGGCGCGCGCGTGCCGGTGGGGCGGCTCCCGGGCCAGTCCACCGCGGTCGGGCTCCGCTGACGGGCCCCGTGCTACAGTCGGAAGGTGGCGACCTTCCGCACGCTCCTGGTGGTCGACGACGAGGAGCCGATCCGCCATCTCCTCACGGTCTTCCTGACCGGCTACGGCTACGAGGTGCGCGCCGTCGAGGACGGCGCCCGCGCGCTCGCCGAGCTGCGGACGCGGGACTACGACGTGGTCCTCTCGGACGTGCGCATGCCGAGGCTCGGCGGGCTGGAGCTGCTCGCCGAGGCGCTCCGGCTGCACCCCGACCTGACCTTCGTCGCCATGAGCGCCTACGGCTCGCACGACGCGGCCATCGCGGCGGTGAAGGCCGGCGCCTACGACTACGTCTCGAAGCCCTTCAAGCCCGACGAGATCCTGCTCGTGCTGCAGAAGGCCGAGGAGCGCGAGCGCCTGCGGCGGGAGAACCGCCGCCTGCGCAGCGAGCTGGCCCGGGACTACCGGCTCGACGGCATCGTGGGCGGCTCGGAGGCCATGGCCGAGGTGCTGCGGCAGGTGCGCAAGGTGGCGCCCCTCAAGACCACCGTGCTCCTCGGCGGCGAGTCCGGGACCGGCAAGGAGCTGGTGGCGCGGGCCCTCCACGAGCTCTCCCCCCGGGCCAGCCTCCCGTTCGTGGCGGTGAACTGCGGCGCCATCCCGGCGGAGCTGGTCGAGTCGGAGCTCTTCGGGCACGTGAAGGGCGCGTTCACCGACGCCTCCCGCGACAAGCGCGGGCTGGTGGCCGAGGCCGACGGCGGCACGCTCTTCCTCGACGAGATCGGCGAGCTCCCGCAGCCGCTCCAGGTGAAGCTCCTCCGCTTCCTCCAGGAGGGCGAGATCCGGCGCGTGGGCGACACCCGCTCCGAGCCGGTGGACGTGCGGGTGGTGGCGGCCAGCGCGCGCGACCTCGGCCGCGCGGTGGAGCTGGGCCAGTTCCGGCAGGACCTCTTCTACCGGCTCAACGTGCTCGGGATCCGGTTGCCGCCGCTGCGCGAGCGGCCCGGCGACGTGGAGGCGCTGGCCCACCACTTCCTCTCGCGCTACGCGCCGCTCCGCCCGGACGCGGCGGTGACCGGCTTCACCCCCGAGGCGCTCGAGGCCCTCCGCGCCTGGCGCTGGCCCGGCAACGTCCGCGAGCTGGAGCACGCGGTGGAGCGCGCGGTGGTGCTCTGCGAGGGCGGGCGGATCCGGGAGGACGACCTCCCGGACCGGCTGCGGGAGGCGCAGCGCGAGCCCGCGCCGCTGCGCGCGGACCCGGAGACGCTCTCGGTGAAGAAGGCCGGCCGGGCGCTGGAGGAGCAGCTGATCCGCCGCGCGCTGGAGAAGACCGGCGGGAACCGCACCCGCGCCGCCGAGCTGCTCGAGCTCTCCTACCGGGCGCTCCTCTACAAGATCAAGGAGTACGGGATCGAGGCCTGATCCGGTCCCGGCGGAGCGCGCCGGACCGTGGCCCGGGCGCCCACGGCTGATCGCCGCCGGGCGCAGAATCGGCCGGTATCGGTTCGGCGGCTTTCTTGCTTCGCGGCCGACTCGGGGTAGCGTCTGGGGGCATGCTCGCGGGAAACGGGGAAAAATTCCGTGTACCCCAAGTGTGGGACAACCTGCGCATGCCGCCTGGGGCGGTGGACTCGGAAGTAGGCGGAAGTGGCGGGTTTTGTGGCGAGTGGTTGCTCGGCTATAGTGGGCCCAGCCGGGTAGCCGGTGCAGCACATGACGCAGCGGGGGCGCCATTCGTGTCCCCGCACGCACGGAAGGGAGCGCGATGGGAAAGACCAAGCTCGCGGTGGGTCTGGACATCGGCTCGTCGAGCGTGAAGCTCGTGCAGCTCAAGCCGCGCAAGGGCGGCTGGACGCTCGCCGCCTTCGGCTCCGCGCCGCTGCCGCCGGAGGCGATCGTCGACGGCGCGCTGATGAACTCGTCGGCCATCGTGGAGGCCATCCAGCAGGTGCTGGGAGAGCAGCGCGTCAAGGCGAAGAACGTCGCCATCGGGGTCCGCGGCCACTCGGTCATCATCAAGAAGATCTCCCTCCCGCGCATGTCGCAGGAGGAGGTGGACGAGTCCATCCAGTGGGAGGCGGAGCAGTACATCCCCTTCGACGTGAAGGACGTGAACATCGACACCCAGATCCTGTCCGATCAGGGCGACGCCGCCGGCCAGATGGAGGTGCTGCTGGTCGCCGCCAAGAAGGACATGATCAACGACTACACCGCCGTCTGCGCCGAGGCCGGCCTCGCGGTCTCGGTGGTGGACGTCGACGCCTTCGCGGTGCAGAACGCCTACGAGGCGAACTACGAGCCGTCGCCGCAGGACACGGTGGTGCTCATCAACGTGGGCGCCTCGGTCACCAACATCAACATCCTCGCCGGCGGGGTCACCACCTTCACCCGCGACGTGACCATGGGCGGCAACGCCTTCACGGAGGAGATCCAGAAGCAGCTCAACATCTCCTACGAGGAGGCGGAGGCGCTCAAGGTCGGCGGGCAGGGCGAGATGGACGCGGTGGTGCCGCACGAGGTGGAGCGGGTCATCCAGGGGGTGGCCGACCAGCTCGGGGCCGAGATCCAGCGCTCCCTCGACTTCTACGCCTCCACCGCCGCCGACAGCCAGATCTCCCGCGTCTACCTCTCGGGCGGCGCGGCCCGGATCGCCGCGCTCTTCAAGACCATCGAGCAGCGCGCCGCCGTGCCCATCGAGATCCTGAACCCCTTCAAGAACATCGACATCGACAACCGCCGGTTCGACCCCAACGTGATGATGGGGATCGCCCCGAGCGCGGCGGTGGCGGTGGGGCTGGCCCTCCGCGGCCCGGGGGACAAGTAGCCATGGTCCGAATCAACCTGCTGGCGGTCCGGGTCTCGAAGAAGAAGGAGGCCGGCAAGCAGCAGCTGGTCCTGGCCGCGGCGGTGGTGATCGCCGCGCTCGTCGGCAACTACGCCTGGGTCCACGCGCGCACCGCCGACCTCGAGGCCCGCCAGTCCAAGCTCGCGCACACCAAGGCCGAGATCGCGCAGCTCGAGAAGATCATCGGCGAGGTGAAGAACATCAAGGAGGAGCAGGCGGCCCTCAAGCAGAAGCTCGACGTCCTCGACAAGCTGAAGCAGGGGCGCACCGGGCCGGTGAAGATGCTCGACGAGCTCGCGAGCCTCACCCCCAAGCGGCTCTGGTTCAAGAAGATCGACGAGAAGAACGGCGCGATGACCTTCGAGGGCAGCGCCGCCACCATCGACGACGTCTCGGCGCTCATGTCGGCGCTCAAGAGCTCCCGCTTCTTCACCAAGGTGGAGCTCAAGAAGACCGCCGCCCGCACCGAGGGGCGCTTCAAGCTGGTCGACTTCACGCTCGACACCAACAGCACCTACACGCCGTCCGAGCCGGCCCCCGCTCCGGCGGCGGGCGCGGCCGCCGCTCCCGCCGCGCCCGCGCCGAGCCCCTCCACCCCGGCCCAAGCGCCGCCCGCCCGGTAACCCGCCATGGCCATCGACACCAAGTTCCTGGAGCGAGCCGTCAAGGCCCCCTTGGCGGTCAAGCTGGGCGCCGCGGCTGGCGTCGCGGTGCTGCTCACGGTCCTCAACTACTTCGTGATCGGGCTGCCGACCTTCGGCGCCAGCGTGACCGACGTCGAGGACAAGATCGGCCGGGTCGAGAAGGAGCAGAAGAAGCTCGACGCCGACCTGATCGAGAAGACGGCCATCGCCAACAACCTGAACCAGTTCCGGCGCGAGCGGGAGATCCTCGAGCAGAAGCTGGCCGAGGCGCTCGCCGAGCTGCCCAACCAGAAGAACCTCGACGAGCTGCTGCAGCTCTTCCAGGACCGGGCGCAGAAGGCCGGCCTCGACATCGGGACCATCGAGCCGGCGGCGGTGCAGGCCGACGGCTTCTACGCCCGCATCCCCATCCCCATGACGGCGACCGGCAACTACCACGAGATCGCCACCTTCTTCGACGCGCTGGGCCGGCTGCGGCGCATCGTCAACGTCAGCAACATCAGCCTCGCCGACCCGAAGGTCGTGAACGGCAAGGTGGTGGTGAACGCCAGGTTCCTGGTGACCACCTTCATGTTCACCGAGCAGGCCAAGGGGCCGGCGGTGGCGGCGAGGAGCGGGAAATGAGGCCCCAGGCTCGCATCGCGCTCCTCTGCGCGCTGGCGCTCGCCGCCGGCTGCAAGGAAGAGAAGAAGTTGCCCGCGCCGAAGCCGGTCGCCCGGGCGGCCGCGCCGGCCCCGGCGGCCGCGCCCGCCGTCGCCGCC
>JAJXVM010000082.1 GCA_021782135.1 Myxococcales bacterium
GGTGCGCGGCGCGGGTGTCGCCGTCGCGCTGGTACTCGCGGGCCAGCTCCTGCTCTTCCTGCGCCGAGAGCAGCGGGAATCGATTGATCTCGGCCAGGTAAAGATCGAGGGAGGTGATGCTGACGAGATTGGTACGCTTCATCGGTTCTCCTGTTCCTCTGGCGGCGACCACCTACACAGGAGCAACCGGTATGCCACGGCCGGGACTTGAATTTTTCTCGTTAGGTGTCCGCGACTTGCCTGGCAAGTGGCCTTGCTGGGGCGAGCGCGACGGTATCGCTTTCCACTGGAGTTCTTACAGGGCTGCAGGAAATCGCGTCCCGGCAGGGATTTTTGGCTGTCATTTTGACAGTATCCGCACAACCCTTCGAGAAAACAGCCAAAAAAAGAATCGCTCGCCCCCTTGCCTGGGGGGCGAGCCGTTCCCATATTTGGCCTGGATTCGCAGGAGGATCCGGTTTAGAGGTTCCGTCGGAAGGGTGGCCCGTGTCAGAGCGAGAGGTGTTCGAGATGGCGCCCTTGGAGCCCTTCTCCGGAGAGCCCGAGGGGGACCCGGAGCAGGAGGCCGAGAGGCGCAGACAGCTCAGGGGAAGCCAGCTGGGCTTCGTCGCGCACGAGATGCGCAACCCGCTCTCGACGGCGCTCTGGAGCGCCGAGCTCCTGGTCAAGCTCACTCCGGAAGACCGAGGCGGCGCCCGCGGCGAGAAGCTGGCCGGGATGTGCCTGCGCTCGCTGAACCGGCTCCGTCACCTGGTCGAGGATCACTTCCTGGCCGAGCGGCTGGCGGTCGGAGGGCTGGCGGTCCGGCTCGATCCGGTGGGGCTCGGGGAGGCGGTCGAGGCGGTCGCCTCGAAGCTCCCGGAGGGCGCGGTCGAGGTGGCGATCCCGCCGGACCTGGCCGCCTGGGCGGACCGGGGCTTGCTCGAGCGGGCGGTCGACGGGATCCTCTCCGCGATCTGCCGCGATGCGGGGGGCGGCCGCGCGAGGGTCGAAGGGCGCGGCGCCGAGACCTCGGCGGAGCTCCGCTTCACCGGAGCGGCGCTGGCGGCCGACGCCCTCGAGGAGCCGCACAAGGGGTCGCCCTCCGACAGCACCGGGAGGGCGCTCGCGCTGGTGATGGCGAAGCGGGCGGTGGCGGCCATGGGGGGACGCCTCGCCCTGGAGGAGGGAGCGCTCGTGCTGGAGCTCTCCTCCCGTGACGTCTCCGCGCCGGAGCCGGCCCGGAACGAGGACCACTGACCCCCATGCGTGCGCGCATTCTCGTCGTCGACGACGACCCTGACATCCTGGACGCCATCTGCGACATCCTCGCGGCCGAGGGGTACGCGGTGGCGCGCGCCCGGCACGGGGTGGAGGCGCTGGAGCAGGTGGCCCGGCAGCGGCCGGACCTCATCCTGCTCGATCTGATGATGCCGGTCATGGACGGGCCCACCTTCGCCCGCGAGCTGCGCAACGCCCTCGGCGTCCACGGCATCCCCATCATCGTCATCTCCGCCGACGGGAACCCCGGCCGCGCCGCCAGCGTCCAGGCGCGCCGCTACCTCGCCAAGCCGTTCGACATCGAGGTGCTCCTGGACCAGGTCGCGCAGATCGCGCGCGAGGCCCGGGACGCCGGGAACGGCGCCGCCGCGCCCTGACCCCGCGCCGGCGACCTTGACGCACCGGGCCGGTTCCAGTAAAAGCAGCCCCTTTCCAACGGCACGTCCACCCCGGCCATCCGACGCGGGGCGGACCAATGCGAGGTGCACATGGCGACCGGTCTTCTGGCGAAAAAAGTAGGGATGACGCAGATCTTCGACGCGAACGGGGACTGCCTCCCGGTCACGGTCCTCTCCTGCGGCCCCTGCACGGTGGTGCGGCGCAAGACCAAGGAGCAGGACGGGTACGACGCGGTCCTCCTCGGCTACGAGGTGGTCGACGAGAAGCACGCGCACCGGCTCAGCAAGGCCGAGGTCGGCGTCTTCAAGAAGGCCGGCACCCCCATCTTCCGCCACCTGAAGGAGGTCCGGGTCAAGGACGCCAAGCTGCTCGGCGAGCTCAAGGCCGGCGACGTCCTCACCGTGGACAAGGTCTTCAAGCTGGCCCAGCGCATCGACGTCTCCGGCCTCACCAAGGGGCGCGGCTTCGCCGGCGTCTTCAAGAAGTGGGGGATGAAGGGCGCGGCCCGTGACTCCTCCACCGCCCACGAGCACCACCGGCACATCGGCGCCATCGGCCAGCGCAAGACGCCGGGCAAGGTGTGGAAGGGCAAGCACATGCCGGGTCAGTACGGCGTGGACATGGTGACCATCCAGAACCTCACCGTCACCGGCATCGAGGCGGATGGGAATTTGCTGCTCGTGACGGGCGCGGTCCCCGGCCACAACGACGCGGTGCTCTTCGTGGACACCGCAGCCAAGGGCCAGCCGCGGGTGAAGAAGAAGCAGGAAGAGCGCACCCGCGCCAAGCCGAAGGTCTAGGTTCTCCGGTCTTCGCGCAGCACCGAGCGCCGCCCCGGCTTCCGGGAGCGGCGCTCCTGCTTTTTTTGCAGGGGGGCGAGATGCCGCGACGACGACCGCCGACGAGGCGGACCGCCGAGGCCGTCCTGGAGCGTGCGGAGACGCTCCGCTGCTGACGCGAACGGTTGGGAGGTGGCCGGGTGAAGATGGGCCTCGCGCGAGTGGGGGCGGGGCGCGCGCGTTCTTCCGGTTCAGGTGTGGCCGGCGACCACGGCACCGGAGAGCCGCCGCTCCGCGCCGGGGCCGACGAGGGCGGTGCAGCGCCGGCCGGGGTCGGGTCTGCGCGTCATTCGGCGGCAGGATACACCGGCCCCCGCGCGGGCCGCTTCAGGCGCTCACGCCCGCCGTCCCCCGCTTCCGATCGCGCTCGATCTTGTAGCGCATGTTCGGGTCGAGGAACTTCTTGCGCAGCCGGATCGACTGCGGCGTGACCTCCACCAGCTCGTCCTCGGCGATCCACTCGAGCGCCTTCTCGAGCCCCATGTCGCGCGGCGGCGTGAGGATGATGTTCTCGTCCCGGCCGGCGGCGCGGATGTTGGTGAGCTTCTTCTCCTTGCAGATGTTGAAGTCGAGGTCGTTGTCGTGGCTGTGCTCGCCCACGATCATGCCGGTGTAGACCTTCTCGCCCGGCTTCACGAAGAGCACCCCGCGCTCCTGGCAGTAGAAGCAGGCGTAGGCCACCACCTCGCCCTCGCGGTCGGAGACGATGGCGCCGCTCTTGCGCTTCTCGATCTTCCCCTGCCACGGCTCGTAGCCGTCGAACTGCGAGGACATGATCCCCTCGCCGCGGGTCAGGGTGAGGAACTCGTTGCGGAAGCCGATGAGGCCGCGGGCCGGCACCCGGAACTGCAGGCGGGTGCGGTTCGAGCCGAGCGGCTGCATGTCCACCATGCGCCCCTTGCGCGGGCCCATGCTCTGGGTGACGCCGCCCACCGCGTCGGTGGGGAGGTCGGCCACCAGCAGCTCCATCGGCTCCTGGACCTCGCCGTTGATCTCCTTGAGGATCGGCTCGGGGTTCGAGACGGTGAGCTCGTAGCCCTCCCGGCGCATGTTCTCGACGATCACCGCGAGCTGCAGCTCGCCGCGGCCGACCACCTTGAAGGCGTCGGCGGCGTCGGTGTCCTCCACGCGGATCGAGACGTTCTTGTAGGCCTCGCGGTAGAGCCGCTCGCGGATGTTGCGGCTCGTCACGTACTTGCCCTCCTTGCCGGCGAAGGGCCCGTCGTTGACCTTGAAGACCATCGACATGGTCGGCTCCTCGACGCTGATGCGCGGGAGCGCGACCGGGAAGGCCGGATCGGAGATGGTGTCGCCGATGCCGATCTCCTCGGCGCCGGCGATGCACACGATCTCACCCGGGCCGGCGTCCTTCACCTCGGTCCGCTTCAGCCCCTCGTAGGCGTAGAGCCGCACGATCTTGGCGGGGACGATGCGCCCCTCCTCGCGGATCACCGCCACCTGCTCGCCCTCGTGGGCCACGCCGGAGGTGATGCGGCCGATGGCGAGGCGGCCGACGTAGTCGTCGTAGTCGAGGTTGTCGACCAGCAGCTGCAGCCCCTCGCGCTCGCCGGGGAGCGGGGCCGGGATGTGGGTGAGGATGGCGTCGAAGAGCGGCTTGAGCGACTCGGCCTTGAAGGCGTCGGCCACCGTGTGGGCGGCGCGCCCCTCGCGGGCGATGGCGTAGATGACCGGGAAGTCGATCTGGTGCTCGTGGGCGCCGAGGTCGATGTAGAGCGAGTAGACGAGGTCCAGGACCTCCTTCGCCCGGGCGTCCTGGCGGTCCACCTTGTTGATGACCACCACCGAGGGCAGCCCCATGGCCAGCGCCTTGGTGAGGACGAAGCGGGTCTGCGGCAGGGGGCCCTCGGCGGCGTCCACCAGGAGCAGCACGCCGTCCACCAGCCGGAGCGCCCGCTCCACCTCGCCGCCGAAGTCGGCGTGGCCGGGGGTGTCGACGATGTTGATCTTCACCCCCTGGTAGTTCACCGCCGTGTTCTTGGCGAGGATGGTGATGCCCTTCTCGCGCTCGAGGTCGTTCGAGTCCATCACCCGATCGACCATCGTCTCATTGGTGCGGAAGACGCCGGCCTGCCGCAGCATGTAATCGACGAGGGTGGTCTTGCCGTGATCGACGTGGGCGACGATGGCGACGTTGCGGATCTTCTCGCGGGGGGTCATCTGGCTTGGGCTCGATTCCGATGCTCGAAAAGGGCGGATTGTATAGTCCTCCCGAGGCCTTCCCGGCAAGGGGCGCGTCCGGTTAAGTTGCGAGGATCGTGCCGCTCGCCTTCCACCACCTCGCCCTGCAGTGCCACGACCTCGCCCGCTGCGAGCGTTTCTACGTCGAGGTGCTGGGGCTGCCGGTGCTGCGCCGGTGGCCGCGGGAGGGGGGAGGGGACCGGAGCGTCTGGCTCGGCGTCGGGGACGGCTTCCTCGCCCTGGAGCGGGCGGAGGAGCCGCCCGCCCCCTCGGAGTTCCGGCACGGGGCGGCGGGCCTGCACCTGGTCGCGCTGAGGATCGCGCCCTCGGAGCGGCTCGCCTGGGAGGCGCGCCTCGCCGCGGCCGGCGCGCCGGTGGTCCACCGCACCCGCTACACCCTCTACGTCCGCGATCCCGAGGGGAACCGGGTGGGCCTCTCGCACCACCCGGAGGAGGCGCCGGTGACGTTCCTCCGGCGCCGCTACGGCCAGGACAACTGGGCCTACCTGCTCGCCGAGGAGGGGGACGCGGTGCTGGTGGACCCGGGCGACGCCGAGGCCGGGCTCGCGCTCGCCGCCGAGGCCGGGGTGGCCGGGGCGCGGGTCCGCGCCATCCTCCACACGCACGGCCACCTCGACCACTCGGGCGGCAGCGACGCGCTGCGGCGCCGGCTCTCGGTGCCGGTGATGGGGCACGCCGCCGACTCGGCCTGGTTCGCGCCCGACCGCGACCTCGCCAGCGAGCGGCAGCTCCGGCTGGGCGCGCTCGAGGTCGAGGTGATCCCCGCCCCCGGCCACACGCCCGGCTCGCTCCTCTTCCGCTGGGGCGGGCGGCTCCTCACCGGGGACACGCTCTTCCGCGGCGGCAGCGGCAACTGCCGGCACGGCGGCGACCCGCGCCGGTTGGCCCACACCTTCCTCGAGACCCTCGGCGCCCTGGACGGCGCGCTGGAGGTCCACCCGGGGCACGACTACGGCGCGCGCAACCTGCCCTTCGTGCTCGACCTCGAGCCGGGGAACGCCGAGGCGCGGCTCGCCCTGGAGGAGGTGCGGGGCGCGCGCGAGCGGGGAGAGGACCCGCCGCCGGCGACCCTCGCCCGCGAGCGCGCGGTGAACCCGTTCCTCCGCGCCGGCGAGCCGGCGGTCTCGGCCGCGCTGGCCCGCGGCGGCGCCGCGCCCGCGCCGGGCGAGGAGACCTTCCTGGCGCTGCGCCGGCTCCGGGACTCCTGGTAGGAGGGCCGCCTGGGACCGGTCTTCACGCTCGCGAACCTGCTCACCTTCTCGCGCATCCTGCTCGCGCCGGTGTTCCTGGTGCTCTACGTCGAGGGGCAGACGGTGCGCGCGCTGGCGGCCTTCGCGGCCGCCGCCGCCACCGACGTCCTCGACGGCTTGGTGGCCCGGGCCCTCGATCAGCGGACCCGGCTCGGCGCCTTCCTCGACCCCGCCGCGGACAAGCTCCTGGCCGCCTGCGCGCTCCTGGCCCTGGCCGCGCGCGGCCGGCTGCCCTGGTGGCTGCCGATCCTGACCGTCTCGCGGGACGCCGCCCAGCTCCTCGGGGCCGCGGCGCTGCGGCTCATCCACCACCGCATCCCCATCGCGCCCACCCGGATCGGCAAGTACGCCACCTTCGCCCTGGCGGTGACGGTGCTGGTCGCGCTCTCCAGCGAGTTCGGGGCCTTCACGCGCGAGCAGGCCGGGCCCTACGTGGCCGCCTTCGGGAGCATCGCGGCCGAGTGCGTGGTGGTGAGCTTCGCCCAGTACTTCCTCTACTTCGTGCGGAGCTGGCAGCTGCCGCGGGCGCCGGATCCGGGCTAGAATCGAGGCGAATGGGTCGCCGGCTGAAGCTCGTCGTCTCCGACTTCCACCTGGGGAAGGGTCCGTACCGCGAGGACGGCTCGATCAACGTCTTCGAGGACTTCCGCTGCGACGGCCGCTTCGCCGAGTTCCTCGACTACCACTCGGAGGGCGAGCGGGCCGCGGACGAGGTGGAGCTGATCGTCAACGGCGACTTCTTCAACCTGCTCTCGGTGGACCTCGACGGGCGGCTGCAGGAGGCCATCACCGAGCGGGTGGCGGTGGAGAAGACCGAGGCCATCATCCGCGGCCACCCGGTGGCCTTCGACGCCCTGCGGCGGTTCGCCGCCGCGCCGCGGCGGAACGTGGTCTTCCTCATGGGGAACCACGACCCGGGCTTCCTCTTCGCCGGGGTGCGGGAGGCGGTGTCGCGCGCGGTGGGCGGCGCGCACGTCTACCTGCTGGACAACTACGACTTCGACGGCGTCCACGTCGAGCACGGCATGCAGCGCGAGCCGATGAACGCCTTCAACCCGTCGCGCTACTTCGCGGAGCGGAACGGCGAGCAGATCCTGAACCTCCCGCTCGGCTCCCGGTACATCATCTCGGTGCTGAACCAGGAGAAGGCGCAGCGCCCGTTCATCGACAAGGTGGCGCCCTTCCGGCGCTACTACCAGTGGGCGGCGGTGAACGACCCGGCCTTCGCGGCCCGGCTCACGGTGCGCAGCTTCAACTTCGCGGTGGCGGCGGCGCTCAAGAAGATCCCGCACCTCGACCCCATGCCGCTCGCCGACCTGGCGAGGCGGCTCCTCAACTACACCGCCTACCCGTCGCTGGAGGCGGAGGCGAAGCACCTGCTCAACCGCAAGGGCTTCCACACCGTCATCATGGGCCACACCCACGTGCCGCTCTACCGCGAGTACGCCCGGGACAAGGTCTACATCAACACCGGCACCTGGAACCCGATGACCTCGCTCGACATGGGGAACCTCGGGCGCACCGAGGTGCTGACCTACGCCCACCTCGAGTACGTGGACGGGCGGCCGCGGGCGCGGCTGCGGGAGTGGAAGGGGCTGCAGCGGCCGGCGGAGGACGTGTTCTTCTAGCCGGCGCGGGCGGCCCGAATTCCGGCGGCGAGCCCGTTGACTCTTCCGGCGGGCGCGCTATAAAGCGGCCTCCGTTTCGGCGGAAACAGCACAGGCCCGTAGCTCAGTGGTAGAGCATCACCTTGACACGGTGGGGGTCGTCGGTTCGATACCGACCGGGCCTACACGAAGAGGGGTCGGACGAGAGTCCGGCCCCTCTTTTTTTGCGACCCGGACAGCGCTACAGCCAGCCGCGCTCCCGGTACCAGGCCACGCTCCGCTCGACCCCCTCGCGCAGGCCCCGGCTCGGGACCCAGCCGAGCTCGCGGGCGGCCCTCTCGCACGAGACCACCCGGTCCTCCGAGAAGAACGCCACGCCGGTGCGGCTGAGCGGCGGCCGGAAGCGGCCGGCGCGGCCCAGCGCCTCCAGCGCGAGCGCGCCCAGCAGCACCGGCCAGCGCGGCAGGTCCAGCCGGGGGGGAGCGACCGCCAGCGCGTCGGCGATGACCTCGCCGAGCCGGCGGAAGCTCACCGCTTCCGAGCCGCAGAGGTGATAGGCCTCCCCGGGCGCTCCGTTTCGCAGGCAGGCGAGGATCCCGGCGACCGCGTCCTCCACGAAGGTGGGCTGGCAGAGGCTGCGGCCGCCGTCCACGAGGAAGAACCGGCCTCGCTGGACGGCCCGGAAGAGCCCGAGCACGTGCCGGTCGCCGGGGCCGTAGATGAACCCCGGCCTGGCGAGCACGACCGGGAGGCCGGCTCGCGCGAAGGCGCGCGCCACGTCCTCGGCGGCCGCCTTGCTCCGCTCGTAGGCGTTGGTGGGACGGGCCGGCGCGTCCTCGCGGGCCGGCGCGCGCGAGGGCCCGAGGACGCCCGGGCTGCTGAGGTGCACCACCCGCGGCCGGCTCCGGCAGGCGTGCGCCGCGGCCAGCACGTTGCGGGTGCCCTCGACGTTGACGGCGCGGTAGACGTCCTCCGGCACGCCGGCCTCTCCCAGCCGGCCGGCGGCGTGCACCACCAGGTCCCCGGCCGCCGCAGGGTCGAGGAAGGCGCGGACGCTCCGGACGTCGGTGACGTCGCCCTCGTGCCAGGCGACGGGAAGATCCGGTCGCCCGTCCGCGCGCGCGGAGCGGCGGAGCGCGTGGACCTCGGCGCCCTCCGCGGCCAGCGCGCGCGCCAGCGCGCCGCCCAGGAACCCCGTCGCCCCGGTGATCCACGCCCGCACTCAGGCCCCCGTCGGCTGGCGAACCGCGTCCGGCGCCGGGCCGGCCGGGCAGGAGGCCAAGCAGGTGGTGGCGTACCCGGCGACGTTCGCGAGCAGCCCGGCCATCACCATCACCACGGTCATGGAGAGGACCGAGTCGCGGCAGAAGAGGTACAGGGCGCATGCCTGCAGCCCGAGCACGCCCGCGAGGAGGTACACGTAAGCGTTCCGGCCGGTGGACAGGGCGTAGTTGAGCCAGATCTGCACGCCGGCCTGCAGGGTCGCCGCCAGGCTCGCCAGGCCGAGCACGATCCCCGGATCCGCGTAGGCCGGGCCGAAGCAGAGGCGCACCAGCGCCCCCGGGAAGGCGAAGTAGGCGACGGTCAGGGCGAGCCCGGGAACGAGCGCGGCGGCGAGCGAGAGCAGGACGATGGGCCGGGTGTCCTCGCCGTCGGCCTTCCGCTTCGCGACCTTGGGAAAGAGCACGAACCCCACCGCCCAGGGCACGAAGAGGCTCATCTTCTCCAGCGTCACCACCGTGCCGTAGTCGCCGGCGATCCGGGGCGAGAACCAGTGCTTCACGAACAGCGCGTCGAGGTTGCTCAGCACGCCGAACACGGCGAGGCCGACCAGGGTGGCGAGCGAGTACCAGCGGTTCACCGCCAGGGGCGGCAGGTCGGGGCCGCTGCGGTAGGGGCGCAGCCACCAGAGCGCCAGCAGCAGCGCGCCCACGCAGCCCAGGGGCTGGGCGAGCACGGCCCCGGTGCACCCGGCGCCGAGCCGGATGAGCGCGGCGGCGAAGGCCAGCCGCAGCGCCGCCTGCGTCACCTGGACGAGGCCCAGGCCGGCGAACGCCTGCACTCCCTGCAGGGCGCCGTAGCTCATCTCGCGAAGGAACAGCATCAGCACCATCGCGCTCGCGGCGAAGAGCGGCCACGGGTGCGGCAGCCGGAGCACGCGCGCCATCCAGGGGCTCGCCAGGGCCACGAGCGCCGTGGCCACCAGCCCCCACCGCCAGGACCATCGCCAGGCCCGGCGGAGGAAGGCGCCCACCTGCTCGTCGCCGGCGCGGGTCAGCGCGGCGGTGTAGTAGGCGGTCACCATGCGCACCGCGATCGAGAGCGAGAGCAGCACCTGCAGGATGGCCGTCACCGAGACGAAGGCGCCGAACTGGACCGGCTGGAGCCAGCGCCCCGCGATCACGTTGACGGCGTAGTCGAAGCCACCCGCCGCCACCATCGCCGCGCCGATGAGGGCGCCCTGCCTCGCCCCGGCCGAGCGCAGGAGCACGCCGGGCCGGGCGGCGGGCGCCCGTGAAGGGGAGGCCGGCTGCGAGGCCGCGGACGCCATCCCGGTCCCTCCGCTCAGGCCAGCGCCTGGCGCACGAACGGCTCGAGCGTCCGGTCGGCCGCGTACCGGGCGGCGTCGATCCCGAGCAGCCGGAAGGTCGGGAAGGGGTCGTAGACCGTGTCCAGGAAGAACACGCCGAAGATGTCGCCCCAGGTGCGCAGGTCGTAGGCCGGGTTGCTGGAGCGCGGCGAGAAGCGAAGCACCGCGTTCATGGCGCGGGCCGGGATGGGGATGGTCCGCGGCGGTCGGGGCAGGTGTCGCTCGATGAGCGCGTCGAGCTCGCGGCTGGTGACCGTGTACGGGTCGGCCACCACCAGGTGGGCGCCGGCCGGCAGGCGGTCGCGGCGCTCGATGGCCCTGCGCGCCACCTCGACGAGGAGGTCGAGGTGGCAAAGGTGGTGGCGGGCGTGGCGGGGGAACAGGCGGAGCAGGGTCCCTCGGCGGGCCCACTTGCAGAGGTTGTCGGGCAGGCTGGTGTCGCCCGGCCGCGCGTACAGGATGGTCGGCCGGAGGAAGGCCGCCTGGAACCCGCGCTCGGCGGCGGCCCCCTCCACGAACGCGTCGGCCTCGGCCTTGGCCTGCGCGTACGCGGCGGAGGGGTAGGTGGCCGGATTCGGCGGAGAGTCGTTCCCGAGCGGGCGCTCCGGCGAGCGGCCGAGGACGTGCGCGCTCGACATGTGGAGGAAGAGGGCGCCCGGGCGGACGAAGGGGAGCAGCGCGGCGGTGGCGCCCTGGTGGCAGCGCCGGTAGTCCTCGAGGGTGAGCCCGCGGCGGACGCGGAACCCGGCGGCGTTGACGACGACGTCCGCCCGTTGCAGCACCTCCCGCGCGCGCTCGACGGGGATCTCGCCGTCGCGGGGAGGCCCGTACACGATCCGCTCGGCGCCGAGGCCCTCGGCGAAGCCTCCGCCGACGAACCCGTCCGCGCCCACCACCGCGATCACCGGTCCGCTGCTCATGTCTTCCATCCCCCCGGGAACGTTCGCCGCACCCTGCGGCGCAAGACGGCGCGATCGTAGAGCCCCGGCAGCACGCGGTCGGCGAGGTCGATGGTCCGCTCCCGCCAGCCGATGACGGCGGCCTTGCGGCGCCCGCGGAGCAAGGCCGAGACCGCCGCGGCGGTCTCCCGCACGTCCGCCCCTGCCTCCGAGAGGTCGGGGGCCAGCCCGTGCCAGGCGGCGCGGCGCCGGAACGGCGTCTTGAGCATGCCCGGATAGGCCGCGAGGAAGCGGATCCCCCGCGGCTCGTACTCGAGCTGGAGACACTCCAGGAAACGGGCGGTGGCGGCCTTGCTCGCCGAGTACCAGGCCTCGAAGGGGACCGCCCGGCGGGCCACGATGGAGAGGACGGCGAGGAACGTCCCGGGCCGGCCGGCGGCGCTCCAGGCCTCGCCGGCGGCGAGGGCGGCGGAGGAGCAGGCCCAGAAGTTGAGCTCGAGCACCTGCCGCGCCTCGGCCACCGGCACGGCGGGGGTCCTCCCGAACACGGCCGCGCCGGCCACGAACACCACTACGTCGATGGGCGGGGCGCCGCCGGCTTGCAGATCCGCGAGGAGGGCCGGCCAGTCGGCGCGGGTCGCGTCGAGCGGCACCGAACGGCGCACCCGCGGATCCGCCGCGGGCCCGCGCCCGGCCACCGAGACCTCGAGCCCGTCGTCGAGGAGCCGGGCCACCAGGGCCGCGCCCAGGCCCCCGGCGCCGCCGATGACGAGCGCGTGCTTCATGCCCGCAGCGCCTCCGCCACGACCGGCCGGAGCGTCCGCTCGATGCCGTAGCCGGCCGGGTCGATGTCCAAGAGCCGGAAGGTCTCGGAGGGATCGTAGACGGTGTCCATGTGGAGCACGCCGAAGATCTCGCCTTGGGTGCGCAGGTCGAACCGCGGGTGGCGGGAGCGCGGCGACAGCCGAAGCAGCGCGCTCATCCACGGCAGCGGGAGCGGCACCGGGACCGCGGGCCGCCGCGCCGCCGGCCGGGTCAGGTCCTCCAGGTCGGAGTTGGTGACCGTGTACGGATCCGCGACCACCAGGCAGGTCGCGTTCGGCAGGTCCCCGCGGGCGATGGCGCGCCGGGCGACCTCCGCCAGCAGATCCATGTGACAGAGGTGATGGCGCGCCTTGCGCGGGTAGAGCCGCAGCGCGATCCCGCGGCGCGCGAGCCCGAGGAGGGTCCCGACCATCCCGGCGCCCCGCGCGGAGTAGACCACCGCCGGGCGCAGGAAGATCACCCGGAAGCCGCGCTCGCGCGAGGCCGCCTCGAGGTACCGGTCCTCCTCGAGCTTGGCGGTGGCGTAGGACGGGGAGGGGAAGGTCGCCGGGTTGGGCGTGGAGCGGTTCCCCAGGCCCACGCCCTTCCCGAGCACCGAGGCGCTCGAGATGTGCAGCAGCAGCGCGCCGGGCTTGAGGTGCGGGACGAGGGCCGACGTGGCGCCCTGGTGGGAGCGCTGGTAGTCGGCCAGGGAGCATCCGGGCCGGACGCGGAACCCGCCGCAGTTCACGACGACGTCGGCGCGCGCGAGGAGGTCTCCGGCGCGGCGCACCTGGACCTCGCCCGGGCCGCAGGGCCCGTACACGATCCGCTCCGCCTCGAGAGCCCGCGCCAGCCCCCCCCCCACGAACCCGTCCGCGCCCACCACCGCGATCAGCTGCTTCGCCATGTGCTCGTCCCCCGTGTCGCGCCCCGCCGGTCATCCCTCTTCG
>JAJXVM010000368.1 GCA_021782135.1 Myxococcales bacterium
CTGGCGGGCGGCTGGCCCGACCCGAGCTGGTGGAGGGCCTGGGGCGACCCGCAGCTCGACGCCCTGATCGAGACCGCCCTGGCCCACAGCCCGCGCCTGGCCGTCGCCTCGGCGCGCATCGCGCGGGCCCGGGCGCTGGCCGGCATCGTCCGCGGCGATCTGCTCCCCTCCGTGGGCGCCGAGGGATCGCTCAGCCGGACCCGCCTCTCGGCCACCCAGGCCTTCCCGCCGCCCCTCGGCGGGTCCTGGGTCTGGGCGGGAGAGCTGACGGTCGGCCTCTCCTACGAGCTCGACCTGTGGGGTCGCCACCGGAAGGCGCTCGACGGCGCGCTCGACGAGGTGCGCGTCGCCGCCTACGAGGAGCGCTCCGCCCGGCTCGCGCTCACCGGCGCGCTGGTGCGGACCTACTGCGAGCTGGCGCTCGAGCTCGAGCTGCAGGACTCCGCGCGGGCCATCCTCGAGGCCCAGGAGCGCTCCCTGGCCATCGCCCGGCGCCGCTTCGGGGCCGGGCTGGGGACGGAGGTCCCGGTGCGGCAGGCCGAGACGCAGATCGCGGTCACCCGGGCGGAGCTGGAGCGCAGCGAGGGAAGGCTGGCGGCGCTCCGGCACGAGCTCGCCGCCCTCGCCGGCGAGGGGCCCGGGGCCGCCGACGGTCTGCGCCGCCCGGCGCTCCGGCTCGAGGGGGCCGACGCCCTGCCGAGCCGCGTGCCGGCGGAGCTGGTGGGCCGCCGCCCCGACGTGGTGGCGGCCCGGTGGCGGGTCGAGCGCGCGGCGCGCGAGGTGGACGTCGCCCGCACGGCCTTCTATCCGAACGTGAACCTGGCCGCCTTCGCGGGCCTGCTCACGTTCGGCCTGGGCGCGCCCTCCGGCGATTCGGCGGTGGCCGGGATCGGGCCGGCGGTCACGCTGCCCATCTTCGAGGGGGGCAAGCTGCGGGCCGGGCTGGCGGCGCGCGGGGCCGAGTACGACGTCGCCGTCTCCGAGTACGACGCCGCGGTGGTGGACGCGCTGAGGGACGTCGCCGACGCCATCGCCGCCCTGCGGGCGCTCCGGCGCGAGCAGTCGGTCCGCGAGCAGGCGGAGGCCTCGGCCGATCAGGCCCACGCGCTGGCGCTCCGCGCCTTCCAGGCGGGGCTCGGCGAGTACCTCGACGTGCTGCAGACCGAGGTCGCCCTCCACGCCCAGCGCGACCAGGTCGCCCGCGTCCACTTCGCCGCCATCCAGGCCCGCGCGGCGCTGAACCAGGCCCTCGGCGGCGGCCTGGTCGCGGAAGAGGCCGCGGCCACGCCGGGCGCCCTCGCCGCCAGCGGCGCACCCGGAGGTCACACGCCATGAACCGCGCCGCGCTCCAGCTCCTCGAGCAGCACCTCGGGAACATCTCCGAGCTCGTCCCCGGCTATCCGCTCGAGTTCGCCCTGCTCACCCGGATCTCGGCCCTGGTCGAGCGGCGCATGGTGGAGGAGGGGGCCGCGCTGCTCAAGCCGCACGGCCTCACCTACCCGATGTACCAGACCCTCTCGATGGCGCTCGCGACCGGCTCGGGCGGGGTCACGCCGGGCGACGTCGCGGCCTCCACCGGCGAGCGGCCCACCAACGTGACCCACCTCTGCGACGAGCTGGTGGCCCGGGGATGGCTGCTCCGGCGTCGCGACCCGGAGGACCGCCGCAAGCTGCACCTCACGCTCACCGCCGACGGGAAGCGGCTCCTCTCCCGGCTGCAGCCGGAGATGTGGGCGCTCTGGCGCCGCCGGTTCCAGGGGACCGGCGCGGGCGAGCGGCGCGCGCTCCTCGCCCTGCTGCGGCAGCAGTACGCGAGCCTGGGGGGGGCCTGAGTGGACGCGACCGGAGGTTGGTCCGCCGGCTTTCGCGACTTCGCGCGGGGCGCCTGGCGTGAGCTCGGCAGGGAGGAGGCGGCCGCCTGGGCGCACGCGCTGCGCGCCACGGTCGCGGCGACGCTCGCGCTCTGGATCGCCCTGCGGCTCGACCTCGAGTCGCCCTTCGCCGCCGCGCTCACCGCGGTGATGGTCTCGATGCCGCAGGCCGGGCTCAGCATGGCGAAGAGCCTGGCCCGGCTGGTGGGCACGCTGGCGGGCGCCGCCGGGGGGCTGCTGCTCGTCATCCTGTTCGCGCAGTCCAGGGACCTGTTCCTCCTGGCGATGGCGGGCTGGGTGGGGCTCTGCATCGCCGGGTCCTCCTGGCACCGGTACACCGTCTCCTACGCCTGGGTGCTGACCGGCTACACGGCGACCATGGTCGGGTTCCCCGCGTACGAGCAGCCCGGGCGGGCCTTCGACATCGCGGTGGCCCGCGTCGCGGTGGTCTCGCTCGGCGTCGTCTGCGGCGGCATCCTGAACGCCGTGGCCTTCCCCCGCGCCTCCCGCGACGGGCTGGTGCGGGCGGTGCGGAACGCCTTCCTCGACTTCGCGCGGCTGGCCGCCGGCGCCGCCTCCGCCGGCGCGCGCGAGGCGGAGGTGGACGAGCGGGAGCGCCACCTCCTGCGGGACGTGGCGGCCCTCGACACGGCGCGCTTCTCCACGGCGCTCGAGGACCCCGAGCTCACCGGCACCGGACGGCTGGACGCCTTCCTCGCCCGGTTCATGGACGCCTCCACCACCGTCCACGCCCTGCGGCAGCTCCTCTCCGAGCTGACGCGCCAGGGACACCACGAGGTCCGGGCGGCGCTGGCGCCGCTCCTGGCGGACCTCGCCGGGGCCCTGCACGGCCCGGGGGCGCACCCGCCGCTGCGGGCGGCGGAGGCCGGGGCCGCCGCG
>JAJXVM010000083.1 GCA_021782135.1 Myxococcales bacterium
TCGACGCACTGCTGCACGTACTCGATGCCGTCCGCCAGGGTGAAGGCCAGCTCCTGCACCGCCGTCGCGCCGGCCTCCCGGATGTGGTAGCCGCTCACCGAGACCGGGTTCCAGCGCGGCAGCTCCTTGGCGCAGAACTCGATCATGTCGCAGACGATGCGGACCGCCGGGCGCGGCGGGACGATCCACTCCTTCTGCGCGATGTACTCCTTCAGCATGTCGGCCTGGAGCGTGCCCCCCAGCCTCGCGCGCGGGACCCCCTGCTCCTCGGCCACCGCCACGTACATGGCGAGCGCCACCACCGCGCTCGCGTTGATGGTCATCGAGGTGGTCACCTCTCCGAGCGGGATCCCGTCGAAGAGCACCTCCATGTCGCGCAGCGAGGAGACCGCCACCCCCTCCTTGCCCACCTCGCCGCGGCTCATCGGGTGGTCGCAGTCGTAGCCCATGAGCGCCGGCATGTCGAAGGCCGTGGACAGGCCGGTCATGCCGTGCTCGAGCAGGTACTTGAAGCGCCGGTTGGTGTCCTCCGGCGAGCCGAAGCCCGCGAACTGGCGCATCGTCCAGAGCCGGCCGCGGTACATGGTGGGCTGCGGGCCGCGGGTGAACGGGTACCGCCCGGGGTAGCCGACGTCCCGCCGGTAGTCCTCCTCCCGACGGCTCGCCGGATCGAGCACGTCGGGGACGGGGATGCCCGAGTCGGTCTCGAACCGCTCCCGGCGGCGCGGCAGGCGCCCCAGCACGCTCGCCAGCTCGCCGGCGGTCCAGGACTCGCGCTCCGCCAGGACGCGCTCCAGCTCCGCGCGGTCGTAGACCGGCTCCGCCGCCTGTTCGGGCGCCGCGGGCGTGACCCCCCGCACGGCGCGCTCCTCCCCGGCTCTCGAGGTCGATGCCATCGAAGCCCTCCTGGCGCTGGAGTGTAACGCCATCCGGCCCGGACGGCGGCTTTCCCGACGCGACCCGAACCCGCTTCACGCTGCGTGACCCGACCGGTGGCACGCGCGATGCGAGCCATGCGGGAGGGATCGCTCCGGCGGAGTACCCGGCCGGAGCGCGCCCGCGAGGGACGTCCTCCGTGCTCGCCCGGCAAAAGCTCGCTTTCCATTCCGGTCGATGGATGGGATCCGCTTCGCCTGGGCCCCGCTCCCCGGCCAGGGGTGGCCCACCCCGTGGCACCATCCGCCCGCGCGGCGGCCGCTCGGAAGCCCGGCGTCAGCTTTGCGTTGCCGGCGCCGAGGCGCGCAAATCGGACGACCGGCGCCGGGGGGCCGATCTCGTCGTCGCGCCCCGCGCGCCGCCCGTTCGCCGGCGCCGCGCTCCCGCCGGCTTCCCCCCGCCTTCCCCCGGCGAGGTCCGCCGATGACCACGCTCTTCCTGGACGGGCGCGAGGTCTCGTTCGAGGACGGGCAGACGCTCCTGCAGGTCTGCCGGGCCCAGGGCGCCTTCGTCCCGACCCTCTGTCAGCTCGACGGGGTCCGCCCCGCCGGGAGCTGCCGGCTCTGCCTGGTGGAGGTCGAGCAACTGCCGCGCCTCGTCCCCGCCTGCGCCACCCTCGCCGGCCAGGGCTGGCGCGTGCGGACGCGGGGGGAGCGGCTCGCGGCGCACCGGCGCGCCACCGTCGAGCTGCTCCTCGCCAGCGGCTCGCACGACTGCGCCCTCTGCGCCGCGAACGGCCGCTGCGAGCTGCAGCGGCTGGCGTGGGAGGTGGGGCTCGATCACGTCCGGAGGGAGGGGCGGCGGCCGGCGGCGCGCGTGGACGCCTCGCGGCCGCGCTTCCTGCACGACCCCGGGCGCTGCGTCCTCTGCACGCGCTGCGTCCGCGTCTGCTCCGAGCTGGAGGGCGCCGGCACGCTCGGCGTCGCCGGACGCGGCGCGCGCTCCCGCATCACCTTCGACTCCGGCGCGCGCTGGGCGGACAGCTCGACCTGCACCGACTGCGCCCGGTGCGTGGAGGCCTGCCCGGTCGGCGCGCTGCTCGAGAAGGACCGCGCGGCGCAGGGGCTCGACCCGCGCGCCCCGCCCGGCGCCCCGGTCCCCGCGCTCGCCCTCGGTCCCGCGCCTCCCCCGGCGCGCCCGGCCCGGCTCGCGACCCTGTTCCTCGGCGGCTGCTTCGGGTGTCACATGTCGCTGCTCGACGTCGAGGCGCTCTACCCGCCGCACCGTTCGTTCGAGCTGCGGTACGGCCCGTTCGTCGACACCGGGGAGCTCCCCGACGAGATCGACGTCTGCCTGGTGGAGGGAGCGGTCGCCACCGGCGAGCACCGGGATCTGCTCCGGCGCGCCCGGCGCCGATCGCGCCTCCTGGTGGCGCTCGGAGACTGCGCCGGCTCGGGAGGGGTGACCGGCCTGCGCGACGCGCGCGGCGGCGCCGCCGCGGTGCTCGCGCGCGCGTACGACGTGCCCGCCGATCCGTCGCTGCCGGCGCTGCTCGATCGCGTCCGCCCGGTGGACGAGGTCGTGACGGTGGATCTGTTCCTGCCCGGCTGCCCGCCCCGGCCGGCGCTCCTCTCTCCGGCCCTGGGCCACCTCGCGGCGGGGCGCTGCCCCGACGTCGCGGGGCTGGGGCGGTTCGGGTGAGCGCATGCGACGGGTCGTGATCGAGCCGATGTCGCGCGTCGAGGGGCGGGTGGAGGTCGCCGTCCGCCTCGACGAGGCCGGGCGGGTGGCGGGCGCCTCGATCGCCGTGCCCGAGCTGCGCGGCTTCGAGCTGCTGGCGGTCGGGCGCCCGGTCCGGGAGCTGCCGGCGCTCATGTCGCGCATCTGCGGCATCTGTCCCTTGGCCCACTCCGTCGCGGCCGCGAAGGCGGGCGACGTGCTCCTGGGCGCGCCGCCGCCGCCCGCGGCGCGCCGGATCCGGGAGCTCCTGCTGCTGGCGCAGGTCCTCCAGTCGCACGCCCTCTCGTTCTTCCTGCTCTCCGGTCCCGACCTGCTCCCCGCCGACGGCCCGGGGCCGCGGCCGCGCGACTTCCTCGCGCTCGGCCGGGCCGCCCCCGCGGTCCTCGCCGACGGCCTGCTCCTCCGCCGCTTCGGCCAGGAGCTGATCGAGCGGGTGGCGGGCCGGAGCGTCCACCCCGGATACGTCGTGCCCGGCGGGATCGCGGCGCCGCTGGCGCCGGCCGTCGCCGAGGAGCTGCGGGCCCGGCTCCCGTCCGCCCTCGCGGCGGCGGAGCGGACGGTGGACTGGTGGGCCGCCACGCTGCCGCGCCGCGCCGACCTCGCCCGGCTCTGCGGTCCCATCGACACCGCGTTCCTGGCGCTGGTCGGACCGGGCGGGAGGCTCGCCTTCGAGGACGGGAAGCTGCGGCTCGTCGGGTCTTCCGGCGCGGTGCTCGAGGACGGGATCGAGCCGGCCGCCGGCCTCGAGCGGATCGCGGAGGAGCCCGCGTCCCCGGGGAGGTGGAAGCGCGCCCGCTGGCGCTCGCTCGGATCGGGCGGCGAAGGCGCCTACCGGGTCGGACCGCTGGCGCGCCTGAACGTCGCCGGCACCTGCGGCACCCCCCTCGCCGATCAGGCCCTGGCCGCCTTCCGCGCGGGATCGGCGGGGCCGGTGCTCGCGTCCATTCGGGCCCACTCCGCCCGGCTGGTCGAGGTGCTTTACGCGCTCGAGCGGATGCGGGAACTGCTGGAGGATCCGGCGATCTCGGCGCAGGAGGTGCGCGCCCCGGCCGGCGCTCTCGTGCGCGAGGCGGTGGGGGCGTGCGAGGCGCCGCGGGGCACGCTGTTCCACCACTACCGGATCGACGGCGACGGTCTCGTCGCCTGGGCGGATCTCGTCATCGCCACCGGCCAGAACGCCCTGGCGCTGGAGCGGGCGGTTCGCCTGGCGGCGGAGGAGGCGCTCGGGAGCGCCCACGCGGCTCCCGGGATCGGCGCGGCGACGACCGAAGTTCGGGAGGCGGTCGGGGCCGCCGTGCGGGCCTTCGATCCGTGCTTCTCCTGCTCGACGCACGCGCTCGACGACGGCGGCCTCGCGGTGCGCGTGGTCGGCCCGGACGGGAGCGAGCTCGGCGGCGCTCCCTCCTAGCGGTTGCGACCGCGGTCTCCCTCCTGCGGGTCGGCGCGCCGCTCGACGTCGTCGATCGTCTGGCCGAGGTCATCGAGCGGCCGGTCGAACTCGTGCCGTTTCATCGCCTGCTTCGGGTGGACCCGGTCGCGTACCCAGTTCAGCGCGCCGCGAACGGCCGAAGCTTCCTTCTCGATGAGCTCGTGGATCATGGCCTCTCCTCGCTGCCTGATTCAGCATGGCCCGTGCCGGCGGAGGTGCGCGCGACCCGACCGGCGCCGGCGAAAGGAACGTCGGGCCGCGCGAGGTCGCCGGTACGGCCACCGCACATGCGCTCGCGTCCTTGGCGGGCGCCGGGCCGGTCGCGCCAGAGTTGCGCCTCCCCGGCCGACGTTCGCAACCCCTGCGCCCAGCCCTCTTCGAGCGGCCCGGCGCCGCGCGCTCCCGGCTCACGGCGCGTCTCTGGCCGTCTAGCCGGCTCCCTTGCCCGCGTCAGGGGGAGGCGGCGGAGCGGGGGGAGGAGTTCCCGGCGGAGGGGGAGGTGGCGAGCTGGGCGGCGCGCCCGGTGGAGCGGCTGCGCCGCCTTTGACCCACCGCACCAGCGGCACGCGCACCGAGCCGAAGCGCGCGCCCGACCTGTCCACCAGCTCGGCGGTCAGCTCCAGGCTGGGGAGCTTCCGCGCCGGGATCTGGAAGAAGATCAGCACGGAGACGTGACCGCCGCTCTGCAGGGTTCCCGAGGGACCGGCTTGCGGCACCTGCGGGGTGGGGGGCGGCAGCTCCCCGCCGAAGCCGATCGGCCCCGGGAAGCCCCACGAGAGGTACGGGTACATGTCGTAGTCCCAGGGCTCGTGGAATCCCGGCCAGGGGTACGCGCCGTAGTAGCCGTAGTACCAGGACGTGGCGGCGGCATAGTCCTGCTCGACGATGTGCTGGACCGCCGACGGACTCATCGCCTGGAACTCGAAGCCGTTGGGCGCGACCAGGCCGAAGTGGCGATGGCCCACCCGGATGGCGCGGCCGCTCCGATTGTCTATCACCACCTCGACCGGGGTGAGCTGATCCTCGAGGTCTTCCGGCGAGCCCCGCCAGTCGCCGACCCGGAACGAGAAGCGCACGCCCGCGGACTCGGCCTGGGCGGCGTCCGGCTGACCGGGGACCGCCTCTCCCGGAATGGCCGGACGGAAGTGGACCGCCTGGTGCGCGCACCCGGCCAGGGCAAGCCCGGCCGCCGCGGCGGCCAGGCGCAAGTTCACCGTCACGCTCGACATGCGACCAGTCTTGCCCGGCCGCTCGGCGGGCGCAACCGGTCGGACGGGGCCACGCACGTGGCGCGCCTCCCTTCCGCCAGACGCGCGCCCAGTCCACCTCCATGCCGGGGCGCGCCTTCAGGCCAGGATGGAGCGCTCAGGGGCGCGCGCCGGGCGGCCGGTGGAACAGGCTCAGCCCCTCGCGCTCCAGCGCCGCGGACCAGCGGCGCACCTGCTCTGGTGGATAGTGGGGATTGGCGAACTCGCCGTCCGTGGTGCTCCGGTAGTTCCGGACGCGGCGGGCCCACTCCCGCAGGCCGGCGGCCTGGTGGCGGACGATCTGGAGCTCCTTTCGCGTGGCGATCACGTTGCCACAGATCGCGAGCGCGACCAGGCCCCAGCGCGCCGCCGCCAGCCACCCGCCCGGGCGAGCCGGACGCGCGCTCGCCAGCAGGACCGCGGCGAGCAGCAGGGTGACCGAGGTGGTGTAGCGCGAGGACAGCGCCTGGAGGAGCCCGAGGTACGATCGGCCGAGCGCCAGCATCGCCACCGATCCCAGGCTGAAGAGCGCCATCGCCAGGTGCAGGCCGTAGTCGGCCGGCAGTTCGCGCCTGGGGCGGGGCCGGAGCGCCAGCGCCAGCGCCGCCAGGGTGAACACGCCGAGCGCGATCGAGAGCGGCGCGCCGGTGAGCGGCGAGAGCGGGGCGCCTCCGGAGACGACGCCCCGGTCGGGCGAGATCGAGGTCCCGATCGCCGCGAGGAAGCGCAGCCCGATCACCCCGGCGCTGCCGGAGGGGTGCGCGAGCCCCCGGTCGTAACGGGAGAAGTAGGCCGCCAGCACGGCCGCGCCCACGGCGACCCAGGCCGCGGCCGGCCGCGCGGCCCGGCGGGCCGCCTCGGCGCCGCTCGGGGCGACCCGGTACTCCTCGACCAGCAGCTGCAGCAGGACGATCGGCCAGACCAGGATCCCGTTCGTGAAGCTCAGCGAGGCCAGCGTGGCGGTGGCCATGGCAGCGCCCCAGCGGCGGCGCTGGACGAGCACGAACGTGAGCAGCGCGAAGAAGCCGAGGGAGAAGATGCACAGCCCCCAGGGCGCGTACAGGTTCTCCCATTGCCGCAGGCCGAAGACGATGGTCGCCAGGGCGAAGGCGCTCGCGACCGACCAGCCCGCTCCGGACGACCGCGTCGCCCGTCCGTGCAGCCAGGCCAGGATCGCGCCGGTCCCGACGAGGAAGGCGAACCCGCCCCAGACCTCGTAGAGGATGTTCCAGTGGGTCAGCCGGGCCGAAGCGAGGATGGCGAGCCGGGTGGTGACGATGCGGTGGCCGTCGTGCTGCGCGACCACGTCGGCCCAGGTCAGGGCCCCGGCCCGCCACTTCTCGATGAACGGGATGAAGCGCCACTCGTCGTAGAAGGGGACGTCGGTGGCGATCCGGGCGACGTAGGACGCGGCGATCGCCAGCGGGACCAGGGCGGCGAGACCCGCCAGGATCCGCGGCGCGAGGCCGGCCGCGGTCCCCGTGCCAGGCGAGAGCTCCGGCGAGGACGTCGGCCGCCGGGATGCTTCCACCGTCATCTCCCCTCCCCGGCTGCGCGCGGGCGGTTCTCGGAAGCGGCGGGGATACGAAGTGGTGAGGGGGAGAATCGAACTCCCGACCTAGGGATTATGAGACCCTCGCTCTAGCCGTCTGAGCTACCTCACCGAGAGCGCGCGGGTTTATAGAGCGTCCGGCGCGCGGCTGTCAACGAACGCGAGCGCGGGGCGGCGCCTCCGCCCGGCGCTCCTCCGCGACGTACTCCGCCTCCTCCGACTCGAGCCCCTCCTCCATCTCCCGCGGAGCGGAGAGGATCCGGTCGAGCTGGATGTGGCGGGAGAAGAGGAAGGCCAGGCCGAACAGCACCTGCTGCACCAGCTGCGCCGCCCAGAGGACGTTGGCGTAGGCGTTCCCGCGGGTGGCCACCACCTCCGCGGGCAGGAACAGCGACAGCGACAGGATCACCGCCGCCTGGAAGGTGCCCACCATCCCCGGTCCGGCGGGGATCATGACCCCGACCACCAGCACGCCGAGCACCGTGAAGGCCTGCACGAAGTCGAGGTGGAAGCCGAAGCCCCGCCCCAGGAGCTGCATCCCGACGCCGTTCACGGCCCAGTAGGCGAAGGTGAGCACGAAGAAGAGCGCCACCTTCCCCTTGCTCGGCACGAGCCGCAGCCCGTGGATGAAGGCATCCACCATGCCCGCCGCCCGCCCCGCCAGCCGCGGCGAGATGGGGTCGAGCAGCCGGTGGAAGGTCCGCACCGCCAGCTCCCGGTTGCGGTAGCCCAGCACGAGGAACCCGAGCAGCGCGCCGAAGGCCAGGAACACCAGAACGCCCGCGATGCGGAGCACGTGGAGCCCCGGGGTGCCGTCGGGCACGGCGAGCAGCGTGAACACCAGCAACATCGCGGTGAACAGGCCGTCGGCGACCCGCTCCACCACCACGCTCGACAGGGCGGCCGAGACGCGGATCCGGGGACGCTCCGCGACCAGGTATGGGCGCGCGAACTCGCCCAGCCGGAACGGCAGGATCATGAGCGCCATGAAGCCCACCGAGGCGATGGCGTTCAGCTTGCCGAACGGGACCTTGGCGACCGGCTCGAGCAGGATGCCCCAGCGGATCGTCCGGATGAGGTGGATGATCACCAGGATGGCGAAGTACGGGACCAGCCAGCGGTAATCGGCGGCCCGGGCGGCCGCCCAGATCGCCCCCAGGTCCTTGCCGCGCAACGTGAGCCAGAGCGCGCCGCCCGAGATGACGAGCCCAGCCGCCGCCTGCAACAGTCTCTTCATCGGGTCCGCAGCTCCCCGGCCGTCCGGCCGAACCGCGCCCGGCGCGGCCTCCGGCCGGGGCGGGGCTCTCCATACCACGGCACGGCAGGGGCGATCACTCGCCCTCGCCGTCCTCGGGATCGCCCGCGGGCGGATCGTCGCCGAGCCGGGGGCCGGCGATGCGGTAGTCCTCCGAGAGCCACTTGCCGAGGTCGATGAGCCGGCAGCGCTCGGAGCAGAACGGGGCGTTCGGGTTCTCCGCGCGCGGCGGCGGGGGTCGCTTGCAGATGGGACAGCGCACCCCGCCGATCTATCACGCCCGCGGGCAGGTCGCCGGGAGCAGCGGCAGGAGCGCCCGCTCCAGCTCCTCCTTGTTCACCGCGCCCGAGAAGACCTTCGCGACCTTGCCGTCCTTGTCGATGAGGAAGGTGTTCGGGTAGCCCGCGACCCGGAAGCGGTCGCCGACGGTGCCCTCCGAGTCCACCAGCACCGGGTACGGGATCCCGAGCTCGGCCGCCTTCCTGGCGATCTGCGCCGCCGAACCGGAGTCCTCCGCGACCCCCAGCAGCTCGAAGCAGCCCTCCCGGTGCGTCTTCCAGACCTCGGTCAGCTCCGGGATCTCGGCCCGGCACGGGCCGCACCAGGTCGCCCAGAAGTTCACCGCCACCACCCTGCCCCGGTACGAGGCCAGGTCCACCTTCTTCCCCGCCAGGTCCGGCAGCGCCAGCTCCGGCGCGGCGCCCGGCATCGGCTGGGGAGCGGTGACGCGCACCCAGACCTGGGTGGCCACGACGACGAGGGCGGCGAGCCCGAGCAGCTTGAGCCAGCTCTTCATGGGTGGTGAGAGCATAGCCGGGGGAAAAGGAGCCGCCACGGATCGTCGGGGAACGGCCCGCCGTGCCCCTCGATCAATGGGCGGTCGCCGCCGATCCCGCCACCCCGCCCACGGCCCCGACCAGCGTCTTCAGGTCGTCGTCGGTGAAGTGGATCCCGCCGCCGAAGAAGACGTCGCTGCCGATCGAGAACTTGGGACCGCCGGGGTAGTGGCCTGCCCGCCAGGCGTTCAGGAAGTCGTCCGATCCGGCGGTCAGGTAGACGTGCTGGAACACGTTGTAGTCGGCCCACAGCTTGGCGCGCGGCAGCACCGCCTGGTCGGGGCGCGAGAACTGGTACAGGTCGACGGAGACCTTGAGGGCGTCCTCGAGCAGGTGCAGATCCGCGCCCACGCCGCCCGAGCTCTCGATGATGCCGATGCGGAACGTGGCCGGCCCGTAACGCTTCGCGAACTCCAGGGAGAAGAGGACCTGCTGGATGTCGGTGCTGGTGGTGCTGGTGAGCGTGGTCTGGTAGCCGATCCGGTTCCCCGCCGCGTCGCGCGTCTCGGTGGTGCTGGTGCTGTTCACGATGCTGCTGTACCCGCGCGGATCGCTGATGATCTGGAGGAGGTAGTACTTGTCGGGCCGCGGCATGAGGGCGATGCCGAAGTAGGTCTTCGCCCCGCGCTCGTTGAGGAGCCACTCCGAGCGCATCCCCACCTCGAGCTTGAGCTTCGAGAGCCGGTCCACGTAGTCGGAGGCGCCCTCGAGCGCGCTGCCCACCTTGCGGCCGAGCCGCTCGTCCACCAGCAGCTTGCCGGCGACGCCCTCGCCCTGGGAGACCGTTCCGGAGATCTTCTTCACGTTCTCCAGGCTGTCGTTCACCTTGGCGATCGCCTGCGCGACGCCCTTCATCTGCTCCTGGGACGCCTGCGCCTGCGCCGGCTCGGGCGCCGTGCCCGGCTCGGCGCCGGCCGGCGCCGCCCCCGGGGCGCCGGGGTGGCCGTTCGTCCCGAGGATGGTCTGGACGCTCGCGAGCACCTGCTTCAGCTCCGCGCTCGCGTCCTGGAGGTTCTTCGCGATCGCCATGTACTTGTCGCGATCGTTGTTGGTGACGTACCGCAGGTCGGCGGTGACGGCCTGGGTGTTGTCGAGGATCCGCGCCACCGTGCGGCTGTTCTCCTGCACGGCGTTGTCGAGGTTGCGCGAGATGCTGGCGAGGTTCTCGATGATCTGGCGCACCGAGCCCCGGGTCCCGGTGACCGTGTCGGCGAGCCCCGCGGAGACCGTCTGCAGGTCGACGGTGATCTTCGACACCGACTCGAGCAGCTTCGCCACGCTGGCCGCCTCGCGGACGCACTTCACCTCGCGATCCTTCGCCGGCAGGTCGCGCAAGAGCGCCCCGGTGGTGCCCAGGGTGGCCTCGAGCACGGCGTCGGGGAGCAGCGTGGACGGGAAGCGCTTGGTGACGCAGGAGTCCTCGCGCAGCGGGATGTCGCGCTTGATGCGCAGGTCGAGCCGGGCGCGGCCGCCGGCCAGCGTGACCGCCTCCACCTCGCCGACCTGGATGCCGGCGATCTCCACGCGGCTCTTCCAGGTGAGGCCGGTGGCGTCGTCGAAGTAGGCGTAGACGACGTAGCTCTCCTTCTCCGAGTAGCCCCCCTTCTTGAAAAAGGTGAACGCCACCAGGAAGGCGACTCCGCACACGGCGGTGAGCAGGCCCACCGCCAGGGCCTTGTTGCGCAGCGGCTTGTTCATCCGAGGTGGCGCGTCCTCACTGCTTCTTGAACCAGTAGGAGAGGAACTTCCGCACGAAGGGGTCGTCGCTGCCGCGCACCTCCTCCGGAGTGCCCTGCGCGGCGATGTGGCCATCGTAGAGCACCGCCAGCCTGTCGGCCACCTTGAAGGCGCTGGCGATGTCGTGGGAGATGACCATGCTCGTCACCCCGAGCCTCTCCTTGGCGGCGTCGATCATGCCGTCCACCGAGTCGGTGGTGATGGGGTCGAGGCCGGTGGTCGGCTCGTCGTAGAGCACCACCTGCGGATCGGTGACCAGCGCGCGGGCCAGCGCCACCCGCTTGCGCATGCCGCCGGAGAGCTCCGCCGGCCAGCGCGGCAGCACCTCCTCGCCCAGGTCCACCACCCGCAGCTTCTCCACCACGCGCGCGCGGACCTCGTCGGCGTTCATGTGGCGCCGCTTCTCCACCAGCGGGAAGGCCACGTTCTCGAACACCGTCATCGAGTCGAAGAGCGCCGCGCCCTGGAACACCATCCCGAACATCTGCCGCGCCTGGGTGAGCTCCGGGCCGGTCACGGCCGACATGTCGACGCCGTTCACCTTCACTTGGCCGCGGTCGGGGTGGAGCAGCCCGATGACGTGCTTCATCAGCACCGTCTTGCCCGAGCCGGAGCCGCCCAGCACCACGAAGGTGGTGCCCTTCTCCACGGTGCAGTTGATGCCCTTGAGGACGTGGTTGTCCCCGAAGGACTTCCAGAGGTCGACCACCTCGATCACGTCAGCTCCCCACCGTGACGAGGGTGATGAGGTAGTCCACCACCAGGATGGCGATGGAGCACATCACCACCGCGGAGGTGGTGCTCTCGCCCACCCCCCTGGCCCCGCCGCTGGCGCGGTAGCCGCGGTAGCAGGTGATGGTGGACACCACCCCGCCGAAGAAGAACGCCTTCACCAGGCCGGAGTAGATGTCCTTGTGCTCGACGAAGGTCCGGGTGTGCTCGATGAAGGGGCCGGGCGGGATCCCCGAGACGCCCACGCCCATGGCGTAGCCGCCGGCATAGCCGAGCACGTTGAAGAGCATGGTGAGGAGCGGGAACATCACGAAGGACGCGAGCACGCGCGGCACCACCAGGTACTGCACCGGGTTCACCGCCATGGTCTCCATGGCGTCGATCTGCTCGGTGACCCGCATGGTGCCGAGCTCGGTGGTGATGGCGCTCCCGGAGCGGCCGACGATCATGAGGGCGGTGAGCACCGGCGCCAGCTCGCGCGCCAGCGCGATGGCGACCGAGCCGCCCACCAGCCCCTCCGCGCCGAGCTGCCGCATGGCGTAGTAGGTCTGGAGCGCGAGCACCATGCCGGTGAAGGTGCCGGTGACCCCCACGATCATCACCGAGCCGACGCCGATGGCGGCCATCTGGCCGACGACCATCCCGAGGCGGAACGGCGGGCGGAAGGTCCAGGCCAGGACCTCGCCGGCGAAGAAGATCAGCTCGCCGAAGTCCTCGAACGCCGCCCGGAACCTGCGCACTCGACACCCTCCTCCGAGGCCGCGGGGCGGCCGCCCCTCTCCTTACCTTCTCCGGGGGGCGGAGGGAAACATCTTCGCTCGCGCCTAGCCGGTGTACGCGCGCGGGACCCGCGCCCCGACATTGCAGAGGATCTCGTACGAGATGGTGCCGGCCCTGGCGGCGAGCTCGTCGGCGTCGATCCGCTCTCCGCCCTGCTCTCCCAGCAGCACCACCTCGTCCCCGACCTCCACCCCCGGCACGTCGGTCACGTCCGCCATGCACATGTCCATGCAGACCGTGCCGGCGATGGGCGCGCGCCGGCCGCGCACCAGCACCTCGGCGCAGCCGAAGCCGGGCCGGCCCGAGAGCCGGCGGTGGTACCCGTCGGCGTAGCCGACCGGCAGCGTGGCGATTCGCGACGGTCGCGCGGCCACCCAGCGCCCGCCGTAGGAGACCGGGGTGCCGGCGGGCACGGTCTTCACGTGCGTCACCGCGGTGGACCACCGCAGCGCCGGTTGCAGCGCCCGCCGCGCGTCCACGGCGCGCGCCGGCACCGGGCCGGGCGGCGCGAAGGGCACGTAGCCGTAGAGCATGATCCCGGGCCGGGTGAGGTCCTGCCAGGCGTCGGGGTACTCGAGGGTGC
>JAJXVM010000369.1 GCA_021782135.1 Myxococcales bacterium
CGCTGGCCGGGGCCGGCGACGGTGCCCTGAGGCTGGTGAACCGGCGCCTCGCGGCCAGGCCGGACGACGCCGCGCTCTGGCTGCTGCGGGCGAGGCTGCTGCTCGCCGGGGGTCGCTCCGGCGAGGCCCTGCCGGCGCTGGCGAGCGCGCTCGAGCGGGACGGGAGCGGGGAGGTGACCATCGCCATGCGCGAGCTCCTCCGCGAGGCGCCCTCGCCGCGCCCGGAGGAGCTCGCCGCCCGCCACGACCTCATGCGCTCGGCGCTGCTGCGGCCCGCCCATCCGCTCCGCTGCCGCCGCTGTGGCGCGGCCACCCCGCTGCGCGCCTGGCGCTGCCCCCGCTGCGGCGCCTTCGAGTGTTATTGAGCGCCCGCCGCGGCGGATCTTGCAGGAAGCGCGCCCGCCCGGTATGAGGTCGGCCCCTATGGTCCGCGATCTCGTCATCCAGCTCTTCCGCGACGCCCTGGCGCGCGGCGCCGCCGAGGGGCGCTGGCCGGCGCCGCCCCCCTTCGCCGTGGACGCCCCGCGCGATCCGCGCCACGGCGACTTCGCCGTGAACGCCGCCATGGTGCTCGCCAAGGCCGCGGGCCGGCCGCCGCGCGATCTGGCCCACGCCATCGTCGAGGCGGTCCGGGCGGCCGACGTCCGCGGCGACCTCGCCGCCCTGGAGATCGCCGGGCCCGGCTTCATCAACGTGCGGGTCGCGCCCGACGTCTGGTTCCGGGCGCTCGGCGGGGTGGAGCAACAGGGGGCCGGGTTCGGACGCTCCGAGGTCGGGGGCGGCAGGAAGGTCATCGTCGAGTACGTCTCCGCGAACCCCACCGGCCCCATGCACGTGGGGCACGGGCGCAACGCGGTGGTCGGCGACGGGGTGGCCCGGCTCCTGGCCTGGACCGGCCACGCCGTGACCCGCGAGTACTACGTGAACGACTACGGCGCGCAGGTGCAGACGCTGGCGCGCTCCGTCCACCTCCGCTACCAGGAGCTGCACGGCCGAAGCGTCACCATGCCGCCCAAGAGCTATCCCGGCGAGTACGTGGTGGACATCGCCCGGGACCTCGTCGCCGAGTTCGGGGACGCCTACCTCGACGCGCCCGAGCGGGACTGGCTGTCCCTCTTCCGCGACCGCGCGGTGAAGCACGTCCTCGGGCTCATCCGCGGCGACCTCGCCGCCATCAACATCGAGTTCGATCGCTGGTCCTCGGAGAAGGCGCTCTACGAGTCGGGGACCGTGGACCGGTTCGTGAAGCACCTCGAGGAGAAGGGGCTGGTCTACGTCGGGAAGCTGCCGCCCCCCAAGTCGAAGAAGGGCCAGCCTCCGCCGCAGCCGCAGGCCGACGAGGAGGGGGTCTCGTTCTCGGACGACCTGACGCTCTTCCGCTCCTCCCGGTACGGCGACGAGGTGGACCGGCCGGTGAAGAAGTCGGACGGCACCCCGACCTACTTCTGCGCCGACATCGCCTACCACTGGGACAAGCGCCAGCGCGCCGAGGTGCTGGTGGACGTGCTCGGCGCCGACCACGGCGGCTACGTCCCGCGCCTGCACGCCGCGCTCGAGGCGCTGGGCGCCTCGCGAGACGATCTCCACGTCGTCCTCATCCAGATGGTGAACCTCACCCGCGGCGGCGAGGCGGTCAAGATGTCGAAGCGCGCCGGCACCGTGGTGAGCCTGCGCGAGGTGGTCGAGGAGGTGGGGCGCGACGCGGCGCGCTTCCTCTTCCTGCAGCGGCGGGCCGACGCACAGCTCGACTTCGACCTCGAGCTCGCGAAGAGGCAGACCCTCGACAACCCGGTCTTCTACGTCCAGTACGGGCACGCCCGCATCTCCAGCATCCTCGCCAAGGCGCGCGAGGCCGGGCTGCCGGAGCCGCGCTTCGACCTCGAGGCGGTCCGGCGGCTCACGTCCCCGGAGGAGCAGGACCTCATCCGGCGGGTGCTGGCCTTCCCGGACCTCCTCGTCGGCGCGGCGCTCTCCTACGAGCCGCACCGGGTCGCCTTCTACCTGCAGGAGACCATCGCCGCCTTCCACAGCTACTACACGCAAGGGAAGAAGACCGGCGAGCGGGTCATCGGCAGTGACCCGCTCACCACGGCCGGGCGGCTCTACCTCTGCCGCGCGCTCCAGCAGGTGCTCTCGAACGGGCTCGACGCCCTCGGGGTCACCGCGCCGGAGCGGATGGAAACTCGCGATATCGTCGAGGAGGCCTAGAATGTCCGCGCCGGGCGCCTCCCGGCGAGGCGCCGCGGGCGAACGGACATGGCCAACAACCGGATCAAGAAGTCGACCCCCCTGCTGACCACCCAGGGAAAGCGGCTCGCGCTCCTCGGCGCGGGCGCCCTGGTGCTCCTCGCCCTCGCTTTCGGGGCCGGGGTGAGCTACGGGAGGCAACTGGGCGAGAAGAGCGTCGGCTCGCTCGCCGCCGATCCCCTCGCCGCGCTCGACGCCCCGCCCCGGAGCGACGACCCGGAAGCGCCGCCCGCCCCGGGCGAGCCGGTCAAGGACGCCGCCGCGCCGGCCGACTTCTCGTTCCACCAGGCGCTCACCGACTCGAGCGCCAGCCCGTCGCGTCCCCCCGTCGAGACCCGGACGGCCTCGATCGCGCCTCCGGCCTCGAAGCAGCCGGTGCTCACCGCCGGCGTCGCCGGGGCCAGCCGCGACGGCGGCGTCGCGGCGCCCTCCGCGGAGGGCGCGCCCGCTCCCCCGGCGCCCAGCCCGGCCCCCCGGGGCGCGGGCGGGGAGACGC
>JAJXVM010000084.1 GCA_021782135.1 Myxococcales bacterium
CCCGGCGGGTCGAGGAGGCCGCGGCGATCCTGCGCGCCGGCGGCCTCGTCGCCTACCCCACCGAGACCTTCTACGGCCTGGGCGCGCTCGCCTCGTGCGCCCCGGCGCTCGCCCGGCTCGCCGCCGCCAAGCTCCGGCCGGAGGGGAAGCCGCTGCCGCTCCTCGCCGCCACCCCCGAGGCGGCCTTCGCCCTCGCCTCCGCGGTGCCGCCGCTGGCGCTCCGGCTGGCCGGCCGCTTCTGGCCCGGGCCGCTCACGCTGGTGCTTCCGGCGGCCGCGGGGCTGGCGCGGGAGATCACCGCCGGCCTGGGCACGGTCGGCGTCCGCGTGCCCGGCAGCGAGGTGGCCCGGGAGCTCTCGCGCCTGGCCGGAGGGCCGCTCATCTCCACCAGCGCCAACCTCTCCGGCGGCCCGCCGCCGGCTCGGGCCGCCGACCTCGCCCCCGCGCTTCGCGCCCGCCTGGATGGGATCCTCGACGCGGGTCCCACGCCCGGGGGACTTCCGAGCACGCTCGTGGACGTCTCCGGATCGGCGCTTCGCCTGGTCCGCGCCGGCGCCGTCCCGTGGGGCGACGTCGAGGCCGCCTGCGCGCCATGAACCCGCACCGGGAGCGCTTGCACCTCACGCTCCGGCTGGGCTAGGTTCCCGCACCCGTGGCCGTCATCGCGCCATTTCGCGGCATCCGATACGTGACCGCCCGCGCTGGCCGGCTCGGCGAGCTCATCTCCCCGCCGTACGACTCCATCTCGCCCGCCCAGCAGGAGCAGCTCCTCGCCCGGAACCCCTTCAACGTCACCCACATCATGCTCGGCCGCGAGAAGCCGGGCGACGGCCCCGAGGAGAACAAGTACACCCGCGCCGCCCACCTCTGGCGCGAGTGGCTCGCCGAGGGCTACCTGCGCGCCGACGCCACCCCGGCCATCTACCCGGCGGAACAGTCCTTCACCGCGCCGGACGGCCGGCGGCTCACGCGCCGCGGCGTGATCGTCGCCTGCCGGCTCACCGAGTACCGGGAGGGCTTCGTCATCCCGCACGAGAAGTCGCTCGGGTCCTTCAAGGCCGACCGGCTGCAGCTCCTGCGGCACCTCAAGGCGAACCTCTCGCCCATCTTCGGCTTCTACCAGGACGAGCGCGGCGAGGTCCCCGCGGTCCTCGCCCCCTCGGCCCTGGAGACGGTGGCGGAGGCGATCTCGGACGACGGGGTGCACCACCGGCTCTGGCGCGTGGACGACCCGGACGTCGTCGCCCGGGTCCGCGACATCCTGGCGCCGAAGCGGGTCTTCATCGGCGACGGCCACTCCCGCTACGAGGCGGCGCTCGCCTACCGGAACGAGGTCGTCGCCGCCGACCCGAACCTGCCCGCCGACGGGGCCCACCAGTACGCGCTCATGTTCCTCTGCTCGAGCAGCGACCCCGGCGTGGTGATCTATCCGACGCACCGGGTGATCTCCGGCCTGCCCGGGCTCGATCTCCCGAAGCTCCTCCAGGAGCTCGGCCGCTGGTTCACCGTGGACACGCTGGAGGAGGACGTCCGGCGCACCGCCGGCCGGGCCTGGGCGGTGTCGAAGCTGGGGGAGCACGGCGGCAAGTCCACCGCCTTCCTCCTGGTGAGCGCCGCCGACCAGAAGGCGCGCATCCTCACCCTGCGCGACGACGCCGACCTCTCGCTGGCCTCGCTGCCGCGCAGCGAGACCCTGCGGGCGCTCGACCTCGAGCTCCTGCACGGGGTGATCTTCCAGCACCTGCTCGGGCTCTCTCCCGAGGCGCAGGGCGAGGAGAAGAACCTCTCCTTCGTCCGCGACACCGGGGAGGCCATCCAGGGCGCGCTCTCGGGGCGCTACCAGCTCGCCTTCGTGGTGAACCCCACCCCGATGTGGCAGTTGCAGGCGGTGGCCGACGCCGGCGAGACGATGCCGCAGAAGAGCACCTTCTTCTACCCCCGGCTCGCCACCGGAATGGTGATGAAGTCGATCGATCCGGCGGAGCGACTCTAGGGGCGGGGGGTCCCCTTCCGCGCCCCTCCCGATTGCGTTAAACAATCGGTCCATGCCCTTCCCCCAGGAGCGCCCGCGGCGCCTGCGCCGCACCGAGGCCCTGCGCGGCCTCGTCCGCGAGACCACCCTCTCCCCCGACGACCTCATCCTCCCGCTCTTCGCCGCGCCGGGCCGGAAGGTCCGCAAGCCTGTGGGGAGCATGCCGGGGGTCTTCCAGCTCTCGGTGGACGAGGTGGTGGCCGAGGCGCAGGGCGCCTGGGAGGCGGGCGTCCGCTCGGTCATCCTCTTCGGCATCCCCACCCGCAAGGACGCCACCGGCTCCTCGGCCTGGGACGACGCCGAGCCGGTCCAGCAGGCGGTGCGCGCGCTCAAGGAGCGGGTGCCCGGGCTGGTGGTGATGACCGACGTCTGCATGTGCGAGTACACCGACCACGGCCACTGCGGCGTGCTCAAGCCGGCCCGGGTCGGCGCGCCGGGCTCCGAGCTGGTGGTGGACAACGACGCCACCCTCGAGCTGCTGGTGAAGGAGGCGGTCTCGCACGCCCGCGCCGGCGCCGACGTGGTCGCCCCCTCCGACATGATGGACGGCCGCATCGGCGCCATCCGGGCCGGCCTCGATCAGGCCGGCTTCCAGGACGTGCCCATCATGTCCTACGCCGCCAAGTACGCCGGCGCCTTCTACGGCCCGTTCCGCGACGCCGCCGAGAGCGCGCCGGTCGCCGGGGCGGGGATCCCCAAGGACCGCAAGGGCTACCAGATGGACCCGGCCAACGCCCGCGAGGCGCTGCGCGAGGTGGCGCTCGACGTGGCCGAGGGCGCCGACATGCTCATGGTGAAGCCGGCGGTCCCGTACCTCGACGTGGTCCGCCAGATCCGCGACCGCTACGACCTGCCGCTCGCCGCCTACCACGTGTCCGGCGAGTACGCGATGATCAAGGCCGCCGCCCGGAACGGCTGGATCGACGGCGAGCGGGTGCTGCTCGAGACCCTGCTCTGCTGCCGCCGCGCCGGCGCCGATCTCATCCTCACCTACGGCGCGGTGGAGGCGGCGCGCCTCCTCACCGGCCGATCCCCGTGAGCGACCCGCTCTACAAGGTCGTCGAGGTGGCCCCGGTCACCGAGGAGAGCCTGGAGCGGGCCCTCAACGAGCGCGCCGAGCTGGGCTTCGGCTTCGAGTCGATCCACTTCGTCATGCGCGAGGGCTCGCACCGGCCCGCCATGGCCTACCTGTTCTTCACGCGCGGGGGCGAAGAGGAGCCGGGGCCCCCCGCCTCAGCCGAGGCCTAGATGCCCGAGCCGCGCGGCGAAGGTTCGCCCTACCCGAAGGCCGACCTCACCCTGCGCGGCCTGGCGCGCGCCTGCGACTTCGCGCTGGCGTTCTTCCTCGTCCGGCTCGGGCGCGAGCACGAGCTCGGCATCCTGCTCGCCGCGCTCTACCTGCTCGCCGCCGACGGCCTCATGCACGGTCAGTCCTTCGGCAAGCGCATCTTCGGCATCCGGGCCATGGTGGTGCCGCGGCGGGTCCCGGTGGGCTGGCGCGAGTCCTTCGTCCGCAACTCGCCCTTCGCGCTGGTGGCCCTCTTCGCCACCGTGCCCCTCCTCTGGATCCCGCTCTTCGCCGTGGGGGTGCCGGTGCTCGGCTACGAGATCTTTCGGGTGGTGCGCGATCCGCTCGGCATCCGGCTCGGCGACGTGCTCGCCGACACCCAGGTGGTGGACGGCAAGGTGGTCTCGCGCATCGAGGTGACGGTGGTGCCCGACCCGAACAACTGACGGCCGCGAAGGGGATCCGCCATGCGCATCGCCCTCACCCACAACCTCCGCCTCTCGGACTCCGAGGAGGAGGCCGAGTTCGACACCCGGGAGACGGTGGACGCGCTCGCCGCGGCCATCGAGCGGCTCGGGCACCGGGTGGAGCGGATCGAGGTCTCCGGGCCGGCCTCGCGCACGGTGGCGCGGCTCGAGGCGTTCGGGCCCGACCTGGTCTTCAACACCGCCGAGGGGCGGCGCGGCCGGTTCCGGGAGGCCTTCTACCCCGGGCTGTTCGACGAGCTGGGGATGCCCTACACCGGCTCCGACGCCTACGTCCTCGCGCTCACCCTCGACAAGCAGCTCACCAAGCTGGTGCTCGCCCAGCACGGCGTCTCCACCCCCCGCTGGCAGTTCGTGGAGGACGCCCGCCGCCTGCAGGTGAGCGCGCTGCGCTTCCCGGTGATGGTGAAGCCCAACTTCGAGGGCAGCTCGAAGGGGATCACGCAGGACTCGGTGGTGGAGGACCCGCTGCGGCTGCACGCCGCGGTGGAGGCGGCGCTGGCCCGCTGGCCGGCGGGCGTGCTGGTGGAGGAGTTCGTCGCCGGCCGCGACGTCACCGTGCCGTTCCTCGAGGCCGCCGCGCGCGAGCGGGGCGGGGTGCTCCAGCCGGTGGAGTACGTCGTGGACGCCGCCCTGGCCGGCGGGCGGCGCCACGCCATCTACGACTACGAGCTCAAGACCCGGCTCGACCGGGCCGTCTCGGTGCGCGCCCCGGCCTGCCTCGCGCGCGCGCAGGCGCAGCGGGTCCGCGAGCAGGCCGAGCTGGTGTTCCGCGTGCTGGGGGTGCGCGATCTCGGGCGCATCGACTTCCGGCTCGGCGACGACGGGCAGGTGCACTTCCTCGAGGTGAACGCGCTGCCGTCGCTCGAGCCCGGCGCCGGCATCTACGCCGCCGCGGCGCTCGAGGGGCTCCACGCCGACGCGGTGCTCGGGGCGGTGATCTCGAGCGCCATGGCCCGCTGGAACCTGGCCGACCCGCGCTCGCGCCGGGGCCGGCCGCGGCGCGCCGGGCCGCTCCGGGTGGGGTTCGCCTACAACGTGAAGCGGCTCGCGCCCGAGCCGAACGGCGAGCAGGACGACGAGGCGGAGTACGACTCGCCGAAGACGCTGCAGGCCATCCGCGAGGCCATCGCCAGCTACGGCCACGAGGTGGTGGACCTGGAGGCGACGAGCGACCTGCCGCTGGTGCTCGCCTCGACCCCGGTGGACGTGGTCTTCAACATCGCCGAGGGGTTCCAGGGGCGCAGCCGCGAGTCGCAGGTCCCGGCGCTGCTCGAGCTGCTCGACATCCCCTACACCGGCTCGGATCCGGCCGCGCTCTCGGTGGCGCTCGACAAGGCGCTCGCCAAGCGCATGGTGCGCGCGCACGGCATCCTCACCCCCGACTACCTCGTCATGCACACCGGCAAGGAGCGGCTCCCGCGCGAGCTCTCGCGCTTCCCGCTGCTGGTGAAGCCGGTGGCGGAGGGCACGAGCAAGGGGGTCACCCGGCGGTCGGTGGTGCGCGACGAGGACGAACTGCGCCTGGTCGCCCGCGAGGTGATCCAGAAGTACCGGCAGCCGGCGCTGGTGGAGCAGTACGTGGCCGGGCGGGAGTTCACGGTCGGGCTGCTCGGGGAGCGCCGGCCGCGGGTGCTGCCGCCCATGGAGATCGTCTTCCTCGACGCCTCCGACCCCACGCCCATCTACTCCTTCGAGATGAAGCAGGACTGGAGCGACCAGATCCGCTACGAGGTGCCGGCGCGGCTCTCCCCGCGCGAGCTCGACCGGCTGGAGCGGGCGGCGCGCGAGGTCTTCGCCGCGCTCGGCTGCCGCGACGTGGCGCGCATCGACTTCCGCATGGACGCGGAGGGGAGGGTGCACTTCATCGAGTCGAACCCGCTGCCGGGGCTCGCCCCCGGCTGGAGCGACCTGGTGCTCATCGCCCAGGCGGCCGGCATCGAGTACCGCGCCCTCATCGGCGAGGTGCTCTCCTTCGCCATCCGCCGCCACCAGGGGCGCGAGCGCGAGCGAGAGCGGGCGCGCCGCGCCGCCGCGGCGGTGCGGGAGCCGGCCAACGGCCCGGCCGCCGTGCCGGAGAGCGAGGGGGGGTAGGCATGGACGCCGCCGCCGCGCCGGAGCGCCGCCGCCGGGCTCGCGAGCTGGGGATCCCGCTCGGCCGCTACCGGCCGGGACGGCTCAACGCCATCACCGACGTGGCGGGGGTGAAGGTCGGGCACTGCACCCTGGTCCACGGCGCGGGCGCGCTCCAGGTCGGGCGCGGGCCGGTCCGCACCGGCGTGACCTGCATCCTGCCGAACCCCGCCAACCTCTTCGAGGAGCGGGTGGTGGGCGGCTGCTTCACGCTCAACGGGGCCGGCGAGGTCTCCGGCCTCACCCAGCTCATGGAGTGGGGGCTCATCGAGACCCCCATCTTCCTCACCAACACGCTCTCGGTGGGCGCGGTGTCGGACGGGGCGGTGAAGTGGATGGTGGAGAAGTACCCGGGCATCGGGCGCGAGCACGACGTCATCATCCCCATCGTGGGCGAGTGCGACGACTCCTGGCTGAACGACATCGCGGGCGGCCACGTGCACGAGGAGCACGTGCACGAGGCGATCCGCGCCGCCAGCGATGGTCCGGTGCCGGAGGGGAACGTCGGCGGCGGCACCGGCATGATCTGCTGCGACTTCAAGGCCGGCATCGGCACCTCGAGCCGCAAGCTCCCCCAGGCGCTCGGCGGCTACACGGTGGGCGTGCTGGTGATGAGCAACTTCGGGCTCATGCGGCAGCTGCGCATGGGCGGGCTGCCGGTCGGCGAGCTGCTCGAGCCCCGCTACGGCGCGCTGCCGCACCGGGAGAAGAGCTACGGCTCGATCATCGCCGTGGTCGCGACGGACGCCCCGCTCATCACCCACCAGCTCAACCGGCTGGCGAAGCGGGCCGCGCTCGGCGTGGGCCGGGTCGGCTCGTCGGCCATGCACGGCTCGGGCGAGATCATGCTCGCCTTCTCCACGGCCAACATGGTCCCGCGGCAGACCCGCAAGATGGTCTACCGGGTGAAGCTCCTGCTCGACCAGCGGCTCGACCCTCTCTACGAGGCGGTGATCGAGGCCACCGAGGAGGCCATCCTCAACTCGCTCTGCATGGCCGAGGACATGGACGGCGTGAACGGCAACCTCTCCCGCGCGATCCCGCTCGAGGAGGTCCGGACGGTGGCCGCCCACTGGCGGCGGATGACCGAGCCGCCCCGGCGGCGGCAGGATTAGCAGGCGCGGGCCTCGCCGGTCCGTGCTATAGAGAGCCCCCTCACGGATCTTCCACAGGAGCACGCATGGCCCGTTCCAAGAGCAAGCACGTCCGCCTCATCATGAAGCGTCGCCAGGCCTGGAAGGCCCGCAAGAAGCGGCAGAAGGCCGCCAAGAAGGTGACCGGCGGCGCCAAGAAGTAGGCGCCAGAAACCCCCTTGACGCGAACCGCGCCGGGGGTTACAAAGCCGCCTCCTTCGGGGCGATGCCCTCCGGAGGAACCAGAAGAACCTGGGCCCGTGGCGCAGCTGGGAGCGCGTCTGAATGGCATTCAGAAGGTCACCGGTTCGATCCCGGTCGGGTCCACCAAGCTAGAAGCGGCATCGAGCGGGCGCTCCGGTCAAACCAGGGCGCCCGCTCTCTTTTCGGGCTATCTCCCGGGATCCATGACCGCTCCGCGCCTGCTCCTCCTCGCCCCCACCCAGAGCTACCGCACCGACGACTTCCTCGCCGCCGCCGCGCGGCTCGGGGTGCCGGTGGTGGTGGGGACCGACCGCTGCCACTGCATCGAGGAGACCTTCGGCGAGGAGCAGGGGCTCTGGTCGCTCGACTACCGCAAGCCGGAGCACGCCGCCGAGCAGATCGCCGAGGCGGCGCGCCGCGAGCCGGTCGGCGGCATCGTCCCGGTGAACGAGACCACCGCGGTCATCGCCGCGCTCGCGGCGCGGCGCCTGGGGCTCCCCTGGAACCCGCCCGAGGCGGCGCTGCGGACCGCGGACAAGGGGGCCCAGCGGTCCCGGCTCGCCGAGGCGGGGCTGCCCGTCCCCTCCTTCCGCGCCTTCCGGCTCGACGAGGACCCGGCCCGGGCGGCGGAAGCGGTGGGCTACCCCTGCGTCCTCAAGCCGGTGGGGCTGTCGGCGAGCCGCGGCGTCATCCGCGCCGACGATCCGGACGGGTTCGTCGCCGCCTGGCGGCGCATCGAGCGGATCCTGCGGGCGGCGCGGACCGAGCGGCGGGCGGCGGGGGAGGGCGCGGGGCGGACCCTGCTGGTCGAGTCCTTCGTGCCCGGCGCGGAGGTGGCGGTGGAGGGGCTGCTGCGCGGCGGCGCCCTCGAGCTGCTGGCGCTCTTCGACAAGCCCGATCCCCTCGACGGCCCCTACTTCGAGGAGACCATCTACGTCACGCCGTCGCGCCACCCGGCGGCGCTGCGGGCGGAGGTGGAGCGGCTCACCGGCGAGGCCTGCCGCGCGCTGGGCCTCGCCGAGGGGCCGGTGCACGCGGAGCTGCGGCTCTCGCCCTCCGGGCCGGTGATCCTCGAGGTGGCGGCGCGCTCCATCGGCGGGCTCTGCGCGCGGACGCTCCGCTTCGGCGCCGGCATCTCGCTCGAGGAGCTGCTGGTGTGCCACGCGCTCCGGCTGCCCATCGCCTCCCTGCGCCGGGAGCGGCGCGCCGCCGGGGTGATGATGATCCCCATCCCGCGCGCCGGGACCCTGCACGGCGTCGCCGGCGTGGAGGAGGCGAGGGCCGTCGCCGGGGTGGAGGACGTGGTGGTGACCGCCCAGCCCGGGCGAGAGGTGGCGCCGCTCCCGGAGGGCGACAGCTACTTCGGGTTCATCTTCGCGCGCGGCGAGGCGCCGGCCGAGGTGGAGGCGGCGCTGCGCGAGGCGCACGCGCGGCTGCGGATCGACATCCGGGCGTCGCTGCCGATGGTCTAGCGTCGCGGCCTCGGGGTCGCCCCTCCCCAGCCCTCCCCGTGCGACGGGGAGGGAGTGCCCCGTGGCTTCTCAAGGGCTCGCACCTCGCGGCACGCTCCTTCCCTCTCCCGCGAAGCGGGGGAGGGTCGGGGAGGGGGGAGGAGGACGAGGGTGCCCCAGGGCTAAGGCCTGGCGGAACCTCCTTCCCTCTCCCGCGAAGCGGGGGAGGGGCAGGGAGGGGGTACCCGCTCAGCCCTTCCTCAGCGGAGCCAACTGGCCCGCGGTGGGCTCCGCTCAACAGAACCAGCTCTCGGTGAGCCTCGGCGTGAAGCGCCGCTCGCGGGCGCGCGTCACGTGCCGGTGCGCGCGCCCGGCGGCCGCCAGCGCGAGCGCCTTCACCGCCTCGATGGTCTCGAGCGGATCCGCGCCCGCGCGCTCCTCGACGAGCGCCGCCACCCTGGCCTGGAGGGCGTCCATGCGGGGATCGGGGTGCGTCCAGCGGAAGGTCAGCGCCTCGGCGTCGAGCCTCGCGCCGGCGAACGCCGGGTCGTCGAGCAGGAGCGAGCCGGGCGGGACGAGCAGCCGGATGGAGAGCTGGACCGGGTCGAGCTGCGCCAGCCACCCGCGCTCCTCGAAGGTCTGGACGAGGTCGAGGTAGTCGTCGAGCGTGGACCAGGGGGTGAACGGCAGGAGCGACGGGCGCAGGGTCGCGCCGGCCCGGGCGCAGAGCTCGAACGCCCGCAGCGCGTCGGCGCGGGTGTGCCCCTTGTCGAGCCTGGCGAGCACGCGATCGGAGAGCGACTCCACCGCCGAGGTCACGAAGATCGCGCCGAGCGACGCCAGCTCCGCGACCAGCGCCGGGTGCCGGAGCAGGTGCTCCACCTTGGCGGTGTAGTCGAAGGTGACCGCGGGGAAGCGCGCGCGCAGGGCGCGGGCGACGCGCCGCGCCTGCCCGGGGCCGTTCAGGAAGTCCGGGTCGCCGAAGGTGACGTGGGTGGCGCCGGCCCGGACCAGGGCGGCCACGTCCTCCAGCACCACCTCCGGCGGGAGCGCCACGAAGCGTCCGCCGTAGAGCGTCGGGATGGGGCAGTGCCGGCAGCGGTGGAGGCAGCCGCGCGTCGCCTCGACGTAGCCCGCCAGCCGATCCCCGCGTTCGTCGGCCAGCCGGGCGTACCGCGAGAGCGGCGGCAGCCCGGCGCGGCTCGGCACCGGGAAGTCGAGCCGCCGCAGCGGGACCGAGCCGGGTCCGTCCTCGAAGAAGCGCGACAGGTCCTCGCCTCGCTCCGCCGCCTCCGCGAACCGGACCAGCTCCTCCTCGCACTCCCCGCCCAGCACGGCGACGGCCCCGGCGGCGCGCAGCAGCGGGGCGTGCAGGGGAGCGTACAGGCCGTGGAAGGCGAGCAGGGCGCCGGGGTTCGCCGCCCGGACCCGCCGAGCGGCGGCGAGCGCCAGCCGGAGGGCGGTGTGCATGGGCACGGCGAGGGCCACGAGGCGGGCCCGGCGCAGCGCCGCCTCGTCGAGCGGCTCGACCGACAGATCGAGGGCGCGCGGCCGGAACCCGGCCCGCTCCAGGAAGGCGCGCGGCATCGCCAGCCCGAGCGGCTGGTGGCCCAGCTCGTAGGTGGAGAGGAGGAGGATCTCGCCGTCGCCGCGCATGGCGCGCGAGGGCTACTTCTTGGCGGCCGGCGGCTGGTAGTCGGGCGGCAGCTGCGCGCCCTCGCCGAAGAAGAACTGCTCCGCCTGCTGGAAGAGGATCTCGTTCGTACGCGGGTCGGCGGGCGACAGCCGGTACTCGTTCATGATCATCTTGAAGTAGTCGAGCCACATCTTCCAGGCGTCCTGGGAGATGTTGTCGTAGATCCGCTGACCGAGCTCGTTCGGGAAGGGCTTGAACCCGAGCCCCGGAAGCTCCTTGCCGAGCTTCTTGCACTGAACCATGCGCGCCATAGGGCCGACAAGATAAGCGAAAACCGCTCGCGTTGCACGGCGGTTGCTGGCGTTCGGCGTCCCCACTCCCGCGCGGCCCCCGCGGCCGCGCTGGGACGGGTGCTCGGGGGCCAGCGCCCCCGCCTCGCGGACTACGCGAGGAGCGCGGTCGGGGCGACGGCGAGCGCGCGCGCGAGCGACTCGAGGGTGTCGAGCGGCGGGGTGCGCTGCCCGCGCTCGAGCATCGAGATGTAGGAGACCGAGAGCCCGGCCTTCGAGGCCAGGATCTCCTGAGACAGCTTGCGGCGCAGCCGCTCGCTCTTGAGGTTGAGGGCGAACTTGTCGGCGAGACCCATCGTGACTTCTCCGTTCTGGTTGGGCGCCCCCGGGATGGCGAGCGCTTTAGCGGTTTCCGCAACATTCCGTGGCGGAAGGCGTTGCTTGAGACCGCTTGTAGCACGGAGAGCGGAACTCGACTAGCCCCTGCTTGCCCCTTCCTTACGGGGCCTCCCGGGGAAGGGCACCCCGTATCGCTTGAGCAACCGACGCAAGGCGAAATAGGAAAGCCCGAGCTTTTCCGCGAGAGTGCGAGCGTCTCCTTCGTAGAGTTTGGCGGAAGCCGCCAAGTAGCGCTGCGCGGCGATCTGGAAGGGGATGACCGCTTCCCGATCTTGCGGGATCCGCAAACCGGGGAGCGAGGTGCTCATGCCGGCCAGCCGGGCCAGCCGGCTCTTGGCCTCCTCGGCCTCGGCGTTGCTGCGCTCGATGAGCTTCGCCAGCCGCCGGCGGTCGATGGCGAGCTCGAGGGCGTGCTCGAAGCCCTCCATGTCGTTGAGCTCGTGGAAGTGATCGGCGCCGGCCATCATGGCGGCGACCGCCTCGGTGGCGCGGGCGCCGGCGGTGTAGGCGAGGATCGCCAGGTCGGAGCGCTTCGGGCGCAGGTCCTCGATCACCTCGAGCCCGCTGCGCCGCGGCATGCCCAGATCCACCGCGAGCACGGTGGTCTCGGGCGTGAGCTGCTTCGCGACCTCCTCGCCGTCGCGGGCGACGCGGAGCTTGAAGCGCGGGTAGCGCCCGAGCAGCGCCGCCCGCGGGCGGCCCGGGATCTGCGCCAGGTGCTCGCGGAGCAGGTCGAGCCGCTGCTGGTCGTCGTCGGCGATGAGCAGCAGGTGGTCGTGCTCCTCGGGGCGGTCCCACTTCGACGTCTTGCGATCTCGGTTGGTCATGGCGTTCGGGTGCGGGCGGGTGCGCCGGGCTCCGGCGGGGCGACGAGGATGGCCTCCACGCGCGCGCCGCGGCGCAGCCGCGTCGGTCCGGCGGGGAGGACGGCCAGGGCCTGGTGGCCGGTGGCCGAGGTGAGGTGGCCGCTCACCTGGGTGGCGAGCGGCTCGAGCCAGAGCGCGCCGTCCGCGAGGCGGGCGCGCGCGCGCAGGAAGACGGTGAGGCCGGCGGGCTTCTCCTGCGCGCTGGCGAGCCGGGCCGGCAGCACCGGGCGGCCCCGGCCCGGGAGCCCGGCCAGCGCGCGCAGCGCCGGCCTCACGAACAGCTCGAAGGTGACGAGGGCGCTGGCGGGGTTGCCGGGCAGGCCGAAGGCGACAATCCGCGCCGAGGTGCCGAACGCCACCGGCTTGCCGGGGCGCATGGCCACCTTCCAGAAGTGGAGGTCCACCCCCGCGCGCGCCAGGGCCGCGCGCACCAGGTCGCGCTCGCCGACCGAGACGCCGCCGGTGGTGACGAGGACGTCGGCGCCGCTCGCCCCCGCGAGCGCCCGGTCGAGGGCCGCCGGGTCGTCGCCGGCGAGCGGGAGGAGCGCCGGCTCGGCGCCCGCCTCCCGGCAGGCGGCCGCCAGGGCGTGGCTGTTCGAATCGAGGAGCTGCCCGGGCCCGGGCGCGCCGTCCACCGGCACCAGCTCGTCGCCGGTGGCCAGGATCGCCACCCGGGGCCGGCGGTGCACGGAGAGCTCGGTGCGCCCGAGCGCGGCCGCCAGCCCGACGGCGCCGGCGTCCACCACCGTCCCGCGCGCGAGCGCCACCGCGCCCCGG
>JAJXVM010000370.1 GCA_021782135.1 Myxococcales bacterium
CGGCCGTCCTCCGGGGGTCAGAAGCGCCTGAACTCGCCGTCGCCGGCCTCCGCCGGCGGGGCGGCGGAGGGGCGGTTCGCCGCCGCCAGCCTGGGCGCCGGCCGCCGGGACGGAGCCGGGGCGCGGGCGGGCGCGTCCGCGTGAGCCTCGCCGCCGACCTGGAAGAAGGAGATGGTCTGCAGGAGCGCCTCGGCCTGCGACGAGAGCTCCTCGGCGGTGCTCGAGAGCTCCTCGGCGGCCGAGGCGGACTGCTGGGTCACCTGGTCCACCGCCGCCATGGCCTTCGAGACCTCCGCCACCCCGGCGCTCTGCTCGCGAGAGGAGGCCGCCACCTCCTGCACCAGGTCGGCCGTCTTGCGGATGGCCGGGACCAGCTCCTGGATGAGCGCGCCCGATCGCTCCGCCACCCGCACGCTCGACCCGGCGGTGGCCCCGATCTCCTGCGCCGCCCGCTGCGCCCGCTCGGCGAGCTGGCGCACCTCGGACGCGACCACCGCGAACCCGCGGCCGTGCTCGCCGGCGCGGGCCGCCTCGATGGCCGCGTTGAGCGCGAGCAGGTTGGTCTGGTAGGCGATCTCCTCCACGATCGAGATCTTGCCGGCGATGGTCTTCATCGCCTGGACCGCCTCGGCGACCGCCTCGCCGCTCTCGCGGGCGTTCTTCGCGCCCATGCCGGCCATCTGCTCGGTCTGGCGGGCGCTCTCGGCGTTCTGCTGGATCGACCCGCGGATCTGCTCGATGGACGAGGTGGTCTCCTCGACGCTGGCGGCCTGCTCGCCCGTCCCCTGCGAGAGGTTCTGGGCGGTGGCGGAGACCTGCCCGGAGGCGGCGGTCAGCGACTCCGCGCCGACGCGGACCTCGCCCAGCACCTCCCCGAGCTTCAGCATCATCGACCGCACGGCCGCGAGGAGCCGTCCGATCTCGTCGCGGCGGTCCACGCGCGGCGGCTCGCGCAGATCCCCCCGCGCCAGCCGCTCGAAGACGCCGATCAGCCGTCCGACGGGGCCGGTGACGGAGCGGGTGATGAGGAGGCTCACGACCAGGCCGAAGAGCACCGCGGCCAGCAGGCTCACCACCAGCATGGCCCGGACCGAGACCTGGGCGGCCTCGACGCCGGCCGCCGAGTCCACCATCTGCTTGCCGTGCTTCTCCGAGAGCCGCTCGAGGGCCTCGATCATGTTCCGGATCGGGTCCTTGAACTGGGTCATCAGCTGGTTGGCGGCCTGCGGGGTGCTGGCCTCGCCCCTTCGGATCGCCTCGTGGACGCGGGCGAAGCCGGCCTCGTACTGCACCAGCTCGCGGTTCGCGCGGTCCGCCTGCCGCCGGTCCTCGTCGTCCGCGGCCATCCGCGCCAGCTCCGCGAGGTGCGCCTTGAGGTCCTTCGCGTTCTCGTTCCAGTGCCCGATGTACTCCCGCACGGTGGCCGGATCGCCCATGTTGAGGAGCGAGTCCTTCTCGTAGCGCCGGAGCTGCAGGGCGTCGGAGTTGGCCAGGGCCGCGAGCCGGGCGCGCTGGTAGTCGCCGGACACCATGGCGTGGGTGACGTCCGACACCCGCTCCAGCCCCCAGTAGCCGGTGCCGGCCACGGCGAGGGTGATGAGCAGCATGGTCGCGAACGCGAGCGCGAGCCGCAGGCCGATCGCCAGGTTCTTCATCGGGACCCCTCCCCGTGGCGCCCGCGATGGCGCAGCGCACATGGAAGAGGCAGCCCGAATGGGTGCGGTTTGTCAAGCGGCGCAAAAAAATGCCCCTCCCCCCGGAATTGGGAGGAGGGGCGCGCGGAAGCCTCAGGGAGGGGGGACTCCCGCGCCTTCCTACTGATCTCCGAAGGGCTCGTCGCCCGGCTCGGCGTCGGGGCCAGGGCCGTTCATGCCCGGACCCTCGGTCGGGCCGGGGCCAGGGCCCCGCATGCCGCGCATCCCGCGGCCGCCGTGGCCCATGCCGCCGCCCGGCCCCATCCCACAGCCCTCGCCCATCCCGCAGCCCGGGCCCATGCCGCCGTGGCCGAAGCGGTGCTCCATCATCATGTGGCCCATGCGCTGGTGGAACCTGGCGAAGAACACGGCCAGCCGGGCGCGCCGGGCCGGCGTGAGGTCCTTGGCGAGCGCCTGGTACATCTCGCGATCGATGGCGTGCATCTTCTCGCGGGCGTCGAAGATCCGCTGCACCGCCTGGTCGACCTGGGCGACCGCGTCCTTGTCGCCCTCCGCGGCGCGGTGCACCAGCCGGGCGTTGTCCCGGAGCTCCTTGAAGAGCGGCTTCCGCTGCGCGTCGAAGCGCGTCATGACGTCTCGCATCTTGAGCGCCTCGGCCTCGTTCAGGTCGAGCGCCTCGGCGAGGCCGAGCACCCGGGCGAGCTTCATGCGCTTCGAGAAGCGCTCCATGCGGGCGTCGTCGCCGGCGTTCGCGCCCGGCCCGGCGTTCGCGCCGGCGCCCGCCTGCGGCGCGGCCGCGGCGGTGAGGGGGATGAGGAGCAGAGCTATCGCAAGGCGTTTCGTCATGTGAGCACTCCCGGTGAACCTCGGGTTCTGGTCAGGGGCTGCTGGAGCTGTCGAAGATCGACCCCTCGTCGGACATCGCCACCTCGGCGCCCGAGTCGCCGCCGACGACGGCGCTCGCCTCCCATGCTTCGTCGAGATCCGGACCGTCCCAGCTCGCCACCTGGACGGGGACGGCCGGCGCCCGCGCGCTCGCGCTCGCGCGCGCGGCGGGGCGGGCCGAGG
>JAJXVM010000085.1 GCA_021782135.1 Myxococcales bacterium
CGCCGAGAGATCCGGCCCGGACCGCCGCGCGCGTCCTGCTCCGAGCTAGTTCGAGAACGCCACGGTGGCGGCGCCGCAGCCGGTCCAGGTGACCAGCGCGCCCTGGTTCGCGTAGTTGCCCTGGACGTTGGGCTTCGTCACCCAGACGCGCTTCGCCTCGAGCGTGCCGCCGTCGATGCACCGGCTGCCGTCGTAGGTCACGTCGAGGGCGACCGACTCCGAGACCTCGGCCGCGTAGTTCTGGCCGTTGGCGGACGCGGTCACGCTCACGTCGTCCTCCATGCTCCCCTTCGCGGTGGTGCTGGTGACGGTCATCGTTCCGGCGAAGGTGGCGTTGGCGTTCACGGTCACGCCCGACTCGCTGACCGCGGCCCGCATGGTCGCGCTCCAGGTGGCCGTCCCGTTCGCCACCGCGAACGAGCCGTTGATGGTGTCCGTCTCGGTGATGCCGCTGGAGGTCGAGGTCGTGGTGCAGTTCGAGAAGTTGACGCTCGTGGGGGTGGGCTGGGTGACGCACCCGGGGTTGTCGAAGTTGCTGGCCATGAGCCCCTGCTGGCTCACCGCGAGGGCCTGCTGCGCGACGTCGACGAACTGCGGGGCCGTCCCGGCCACGAGGTAGGACACGTTCGAGGTGGTGAGGAGGCTGTCGGTGATGGTCGAGAGCTGGGTCGCCGACTGCACCGAGGCGGGGGTCGTGCTGCTGCTCGCCGTGACCAGGGCGGAGAGCTGGCTGCTGGCGGAGCTGGTCACCGTGGAGCTGGCCGGCGTGGTCGAGGTGCCGTAGCTGAACTTCGTGTTCGCCGCCGCGTTCAGGTTGTTGCTGCTGCTTCCGCCGCACGCGGAGAGCGCGCCGGCAACGGCGAGGATAGCGACTCGCTTCATGTGTTCTCCCTTGTGAGTGCCGGCGGACCCGCCGTATCGCCGGATGGTACCCGATCGGGCAATCGGGCAACGGCTCGCACCCCGGTTGGCCCATCAGGGGCTCCATCGATCGCCCCTCCGTTCGACCTGGCGCCGTGCGGCTACCGGGTTGACAGCTGTGCGTCCGTTCAGTAGTTCTGAACGGACTCGCGCGAGGTGGCGCGAAGCGCGGCTGTCAGGGAGGGCTGCTAGAAGCACCTCCACGCCGAGAACGGGGCGGCGTCCGCCCCGCAAAAGGAGAAGACCGGAATGCCCGTGGCACCTGAGAAGGAGAAGGCGATCGAGCTGGCCGTCTCGTCCATCGAGAAGGCTTTCGGAAAGGGCTCGATCATGCGCCTCGGCAACGAGGAGGCGCTCGTGAAGGACGTGCAGGCCATCTCCTCCGGGGCGGTGTCGCTCGACATCGCGCTCGGCGTGGGCGGCTTCCCCCGCGGGCGAATCATCGAGATCTACGGCCCGGAGTCCTCCGGCAAGACCACCCTGGCGCTGCACGTCGTGGCCGAGGCCCAGAAGAAGGGCGGCATCGCCGCGTTCGTGGACGCCGAGCACGCCCTCGACGTGGGCTACGCCCGCAAGCTGGGCGTGCGCACCGACGACCTGCTCATCTCCCAGCCGGACACCGGCGAGCAGGCGCTCGAGATCACCGAGACGCTGGTCCGCTCCGGGGCGGTGGACGTGCTGGTGGTCGACTCGGTGGCGGCGCTCGTGCCCCGCGCCGAGCTGGAGGGCGAGATGGGCGACGCCCACATGGGCGTGCAGGCCCGGCTCATGAGCCAGGCGCTGCGCAAGCTCACCGGCACCATCTCCAAGTCCTCCACCATCGTCGTCTTCATCAACCAGATCCGCATGAAGATCGGCGTGATGTTCGGCAACCCGGAGACCACCACCGGCGGCAACGCGCTCAAGTTCTACGCCAGCCAGCGGCTCGACATTCGCCGCATCGGCGCCATCAAGGACGGCGAGCAGGTCATCGGCAACCGCACCCGGGTCAAGGTGGTGAAGAACAAGGTCGCCCCCCCCTTCAAGGAGGTGGAGTTCGACATCATGTACGGCCAGGGGATCAGCCATGAGGGGGATCTCCTCGACCTCGCCTCCAACGAGAACATCGTGGAGAAGAGCGGCGCCTGGTTCAGCTTCGGGGGCGAGCGCATCGGCCAGGGGCGCGAGCAGGCCAAGAGCTTCCTGCGCGAGCACCCGGAGACGCTCCAGCAGATCGAGGGGCAGCTCTTCGAGAAGTTCGGCATCCGCCGCGGCCCGGTCCCGGTGCCCGCCCCGGTCGAGGAGGAGGAGACCCCCGCCCAGCGCAAGGGATCGAAGCGGACCGGGTAGTCCCGGGCGCGCGGGTGCGCTAGCATGTACGGTCATTTACCGCAGCGCCCTCGGCCCCCGTGCGCATCGATCTCTCCAAGAAGAACTGGCTCTCCGCGACGGTAGACGCCGAGCTGGCCGGGTACGACCCGGCCGCCGCGCGGCTCAGGCTGCCCGCCGAGCTGCGAGTCCAGGACGCCGACGGTCCCGACCTCGAGGCCCGCTCCCGGCTCCTGGTGCTCCGCTCGCTCCGCCGCCGCATCGAGGGGCCGGAGGGCAGCCACCCGGACGAAGCGTTCCTTTCGCCCATCCAGGGCCACATCGGCCTGGTGCTCGACCTGGCGCTGCTGCAGACGGGGAGCTTCGAGCCGACCCAGCGGCGCGCCGAGCTCGCCACCTTCTTCGCGGCCATGACCGGGGACCTCTCGGCCGCGCTCGACGCCGATCCGGCCGAGTACGACGAGCTCGACGACGCGCCGGTGCGGCGCGCCCTGCTGCGCGCCGGAGAGGTGCTGAAGAAGCGCTGTTTCCCTTCGAGCGATCCGGTGCGCGGTCTGCCGCTCTACCCCTGCACGCTCTCGGTCCAGCGGCGGCTGCTCGCCCGCATCGCCATCGGCTACTACGCGAAGGGGCGGCTCGACAAGGAGACCACGCGGCGGCAGGTGGAGGCGGCCAGCCGGGAGCTGGCGCTGCTCGCGGAGATGCTGGCCGGGATGTTCACGCTCGGCGATCCGCTCGACGAGCAGCGGCGCCGCACCTGGCGCCGGCAGGTGACCCGGCTCGGCCTGCAGAAGCTCGACGAGCGCGAGCTGCTCGCGCGCGTCGAGGCCCCCCGCTCCCCCGCCTCGCTCTCGCGCGTGGTGCTCCCCGCGGCCGCCCCGACCTACCTCGAGCACCTCGCGCTCGCCGACGTCGCCGCGCCGGCTCCCTCGCCCCAGCGCACCGCCTGGGTGGAGGCGCTCGCCGCCGCGACCCAGGTCACGCCCGACCAGCTGGTCGAGCTTCGGGCCCGCGCCGCCGCCATCCACGCCGACTACCGTCACCTCTTCGAGCCGTCCGGCGACGGGGCCGACCTCTCGCCGGCCAACTGGGAGGACGCCGCCGACGAGATGCTGGAGAAGGTCTCGCAGGCGGTGGCCGACAACCTCGACGCCGTGGTCGCCGAGCTCAAGGAGACCGGCTCGGTGAGCGGGCTCATCGCCAAGGCGGCCGCCGGCCATCCCCTCGGCGCCGACGAGAAGCGCCGGGTGAAGGTGATCCTCATCGACCTCGCGAAGGCGGTGCCGGCGCTCGCCATCTTCGCCGCGCCCGGAGGGATGCTGCTCCTCCCGCTCCTCGCCAAGCTCCTGCCCTTCGACGTGCTCCCCTCCGCCTGGTCGCGCGAAGGGAAGCCCGCGCGCGCGGCCGCCCGCGCCGCTCGCGACAAGTCCTGACCCGCGCCCGGAGCGTCCTCGTTGAAGATCGCCTTTCTTGGCACCCCGCCCTTCGCCGTGGCCGCGCTGGAGGCGCTCGCCGCCGCCGGCCACCAGCTCTGCTGCGTGGTGGCGCAGCCCGACCGCCCCGCCGGCCGCGGCCGCGAGCTGCGCGCGCCGGCCACCAAGGCCTGGGCGGAGGCGCACGGCCTGCCGGTGCTGCAGCCGGAGAAGGTGCGCGACGGCAGGCTCGCGGCCGACCTCGCCGCGCACGCGCCCGACGTCCTGGTGGTGGTGGCCTACGGCCGCATCCTCGGGCGGGACCTGCTCACGCTCGCCCCCCACGGCGCCATCAACGTGCACGCCTCGCTGCTGCCGCGCTTCCGGGGGGCCGCGCCCATCCAGTGGGCGCTCGCCGAAGGGGAGCGCGAGACCGGCGTCAGCATCATGCAGATGGACGAGGGGCTCGACACCGGCGACGTGCTCTTGCAGCGCACCCTCGAGATCTCGGCCGACGACACCTCCGAGTCCCTGGGCGAACGGCTCGCCCGGCTCGGCGGCGCCGCGCTGGTGGAGGCGCTCGGGCTGCTGGCGGAGGGGCGCATCGTCCCGGTGCCGCAGGACCACGCGCGCGCCACCCTCGCTCCCATCATCGAGAAGGAGCACGGACGGCTCGACTTCCGCCTCCCCGCCGAGAGGCTCCTCTGCCGGATCCGGGGCTTCACCCCCTGGCCCGGCGCCTTCACCACCCTGGGCGGGAAGACGCTCAAGATCCACGCCGCCCGGCTCACCCACGGCGATCCGGTGATGGCGCCCGGCACCGCCCAGCCCATGTCGAGCGGGCTCTTCGTCGCCTGCGGCGCGGGCACCGCGCTGCTCGTCACCGAGCTGCAGCTCGAGGGGCGCCGGCGCATGTCGGCGGAGGACTTCTTCAAGGGCCAGCCGGTGCCCGCCGGCACGGTGCTCGGCTCGTGAGCGGGTCGGCCCCCTCCGGGAGCGCCCGCTCCATCGCCTTCCAGGTCCTCCGCCGGGTCGAGGAGGGCGGCGCGTTCGCCTCGCGCGCGCTCGACGCGGCCCTGGAGTCGGCCGGGGCGCTCGACCCCCGCGAGGCCGGCCTGGCCACCGAGCTCACCTACGGCACGCTGCGCCGGGCCCTCGGCCTCGACGCCGCGCTCGCCCCCCACTCGCGCCGGCCCATCGGCGCGCTCGATCCGGCCGCCCGGGTGGCGCTGCGGCTCGGGGCCTACCAGCTCCTCTTCCTCGGCACCGCCGCGCACGCCGCGGTGGGGGAGACGGTGGCCCTCGCCAAGGGCGCCGACGGAGGCCGGGCCGCCGGGTTCGTGAACGCCGTGCTGCGGAGCCTCTCCCGCGCGCCGAAGCTCCCCGAGCCGCCGCCGCTCGAGCGGGATCCGATCGGCCACGTGGCCGTGGCCGAGTCGCTCCCCCGCTTCGTCGCCGCCGAGTGGGTGGAGTGGCTCGGCGCCGCCGAGGCGCTCGAGCTGGCGCGGGCCATGAACGCCCCGGCGCCGCTCTGCCTGCGGAGCCCGGCGCGGGACGAGCTGCTGGAGCGGCTGCGGGCGGCCGGGGTGGAGGCCCGCCCGGCGCTCCGCTCGCCGCACGGGATCCTGGTCGCCGGGTCGCCGGTCCGGGCGGTGGCGCGGGACGCGCGCGGGCTGCCGTTCCAGGTGCAGGACGAGGGGGCCCAGCTCGCCGGCCTCTACGCCGCCGGCCACCTCGCCGGGAGCGGCGCGCGGGTGCTCGACGCCTGCGCCGCGCCGGGCGGCAAGACCTTCCACCTCGCCGAGCTGGTCGGCCCGTCGGGCGAGGTGGTGGCGGTGGAGGTCCACCCGCGCAAGGCGGACCAGCTCCGCGAGGAGGCCGCCCGGCGCGGCCACCGGAACGTGAAGGTGATCTGCGCCGACGCCAGCCGGCCCCTGCCCGGCCTCGCCGAGGCCAGCTTCGACGCCGTGCTCTGCGACGCCCCCTGCGCCGGGCTCGGCACGCTGCGCCGCCACCCGGAGCTGAAGCTGCGGCGCACCGCCGAGGACCTGGCCCGGGCCGCGCTCCTGCAGCGCGCCATCGCCGGGAACGTCCTGCGCTACGCCCGGCCGGGCGCGCCCTTCACCTACGCCGTCTGCTCCCTGAGCCGCGTGGAGGGCCCGGCCCTCGCCGACGCGCTGGCGGCGCTCGGATCCGGACGGCTGGCGCCCCCCGCCGGCTTCCCGGCGGACGTCCTCACCGCGCAGGGCGATCTCCTCACGCTGCCCAGCCGCCACGGCGCGGACGGCTTCTACGCGGCGAGGCTCGCGGCCCGGTGAGCCGCGCGCCCGGGCGCCCTGGATCGACCACGCCCCCTCGCTGTATGGTGCCGCGGTGATGGCCGGGTCCGCCGAGCGGCCGAGTGCCGGCAAGCGAGCCGGGAGCGTGGCGGGCGCGCCCGCGGACCAGGCGCCCGGCGCCGCCGCCGCGCTGGCGCGGCGCGCCTGGCCTCTGGTCGCGCTCCTCTGCCTGACGCTCTTCGCCTACTCCGACTCCTTCGGGGCCGCCTTCCAGTTCGACGACGAGCGCTCGATCGTGGGCAACCCGGTGCTCCGCGATCCGGCGAGCTTCCTGCCCGGCGGTCCCGGGTGGTCGCAGCGGCCCAACCGCGGGGTGGGCTACCTCACCCTGGCGCTGAACCGCTGGGCCGGCGGTCTCGACCCGGCCGGCTACCACGCGGTCAACCTCGCCATCCACCTGCTCGCCGCGCTCCTGGTCCAGGCGCTGGCGGTCCTCTGCTTCCGGACGCCGCGGCTGAAGGGATCGGCGCTCGCGCCCCACGCGCGCGCCGCCGGCTGGGTGGCGGCGTTGCTCTTCGCCACCCACCCCCTCCAGACCGAGGCCGTCACCTACGTGGTGCAGCGGCTCACCTCGCTCGCGGCCGCCTTCTGCCTGCTCGCGCTCGTCCAGTACCTCCGCTGGAGGACCCGCCCCGCGGGATCGCGCGGGGCCGCCGCCTACGGCCTCGCGCTCCTCTCCATGATCCTGGCGATGCGGACCAAGGAGATCGCCTTCACCTTCCCGCTGGTGATCGGGCTCTTCGAGCTCTGCCTGTTCGAGGGCCCGTGGAAGCGCCGCCTGGCGGGCCTCGCGCCCTTCCTCGCCTCGATGGCGATCATCCCGGCGACGCTGCTCTCCGCGTCGGGGGCGCGGCTCGACCTCGGCGACGTGGAGCAGCTCACGCGCGTGCAGACCTCGCTCGGCCGGCTCGACTACCTCGCCACCGAGCTCCCGGTCCTCGCGCGCTACCTGCGGCTGCTGCTCCTGCCAGCCGGCCAGAACCTCGACCACGACGTCCCGCCGTACCACTCGTTCCTCGCCCCGCCGGTCGTCGCCGCCGGGATCCTGCTCCTCCTCCTGGCGGCGGGCGCGGCCGTGCTGCTCGCGCGCGCCGGGCGCCGGGAGCGGGCGCTCGACCCGGCCGCCCGCCTCGTCGCCCTCGGCGTCGCCTGGTTCTTCCTCACCTCGGCGGTGGAGTCGAGCGTCATCCCGATCGTTGACGTCATCTTCGAGCACCGGGTCTACCTGCCGTCGGTCGGGCTCTTCCTGGCGGCGAGCGTGGGCGGCGCCTTCCTGGCGCGGCGCCTCGCCGGCCGGCGCGGCCCGGTGGCCCTCGCGGCCGCGGGGCTCGCCGTCGCGGCGGCGCTCTCGGTCGCCACCTACGCGCGGAACGAGGTCTGGGCCTCTCCGCTCACGCTCTGGGGCGACGCGGCCGCGAAGTCCCCCGGCAAGAGCCGGCCCCAGAACAACTACGGCGCGGCCCTCACCGAGGCGCACCGGGAGGACGAGGCCGAGCCGCACGTCCGGGAGGCCATCCGGCTCGACCCCGCCAACGCGGAGGCGCGCTACAACCTCGGCCGGATCCTCCTGCTCCGGGGCGAGTACCCGCCGGCCGTGGAGAGCTTCCGGACCGCGCTCGACCTGCAGCCGGACTACCCGGAGGCATGGGCCAACCTCGGCGCCACGCTGAACCGGCTCCACCGATACGGCGAGACGGTGGCGCTGCTCGGTGACGGCGCGCGCCTCGCCGGCAGCGGCGACGGCCACTTCAACCTGGGCGTGGCCTTCGCCGCGCTCGGGGACGAGGCGGGCGCGCGGCGGGAGATCCAGGTCCTCGAGTCCCTCGAGTCCCCGCTCGCTGGACAGCTCGCCAGCTACCTGCGGGGCCTGCGGGCGCCCGCCCGCTGAGCGCGCTCGCGGCGGACCTGGCGGGCAGGCCCCCGGCGGCTCACCCCGCGGGGGCTCACCAGTTCAGACGACTCCCCGTGGCAGCCTGAATCCCCTACCTTTCCGGAGAGGGGAACGCTGCGTCCTAGCGGACTCTGCGTTCTGATCCAGGAAGGGGACACTTGCGCGCCATCAACCCGGTCGCCTGCTGTGCCGGACTCACCGTCCTGCTCGGGGCGAGCCTCGCCGCGGCGGACACCAGCAGCGGCACCGCGACCAGCGCCACGAGCACGAACACCAGCGCGATCCCGCTGACCCCTCGCTCGATCGCCGCCATCGAGGGTGGCTGCCGGCTCTACGCCGACGACGCCGCCACCGCCACGAGCGACGAGTGCCTCTCCTGTCACGCGAACGGGACGGGCACCCAGCTCCACAACTGTCACCCGGTCGAGCTGAGCTATCCATCGAGCCCGCCCGCCATGCCGCCGCTCCGCCCGCTGCAGGACGCCGTCAACCGGGGCGCGCTCCTGCCGGCCAACCTGCTCCGCTGCGTCACCTGCCACGACCGCAGCTCGCCCTGGGACGGCGCGATCGCCCTCCCCCCGGGCGCCACCCCGCTGCGCGGCGTCGTGCCCGGAGACGCGACCACCTACTCGCCCAAGGCCTCGGCGCCGCCCAAGCCCGGCGACCGGGTGACGCCGACGCCCCTCTGCCTGGAGTGCCACGCCTACGACTGAGCCGCGCCGGGCGCGTCCTTCCGATCCCCGCTCACCAGCCCGATGCGGGCCAGCTTCTCGTAGAGCGTGCTCCGGTGGAGCCCGGCCAGCTCCGCCGCCCGGGCGACCGAGCCGCCCGCCTCCCGCAGCAGGTCCTCGAACCACCGCCGCTCCCAGGCGTCCCGGGCGCGCTTGTAGCGGCCGGCCTCCGCGCCGGCCTCACCGGCCTCGGGGGGCGCCAGCTCCGGCGGCAGGTCCTCCACCGTGATCGCGTCGCCGCGGGCGAGCAGCAGGGCCCGTTCGATGGCGTGCTCCAGCTCCCGGATGTTGCCCGGCCAGGGGTGATCGAGGACCGCGCGGAGCGCCGCGGGCTCGAGCGGCAGCGCGGGCCGCCCGAGCCGCAGGGAGTGCTTCTTGACCAGGTGCTCGAGGAGCAGCGGGATGTCCTCGCGCCGCTCGCGCAGCGGCGGCAGGCGCACCGGGACGACCCGGAGCCGGAAGAACAGGTCCTCGCGGAACCTGCCGGCGTCCACCGCCTTGCGGAGCTGCTCGTTGGTGGCGGCGACGATGCGCACGTTCGCCTTGCGCGGCTTGCGCGCGCCGACCGGGATGTAGTCGCCGTCCTGCAGCACCCGCAGCAGCTTCGCCTGGACGGTGAGCGGGAGGGTGCCGATCTCGTCGAGGAAGAGCGTGCCGCCCTCGGCCTCGGCGAAGAAGCCCTCGCGGGCCACGTCGGCGCCGGAGAAGGCGCCCTTCTCGTGCCCGAAGAGCTCCGCCTCGGCCAGGTTCTCGGGGATGGCGCTCATGTTGAGGGCGAGGTAGGGCCCGGCGGCGCGCCGGCTCATGGCGTGGACCGCCCGGGCGAGGAGGTCCTTGCCGGTGCCGCTCTCGCCCTCGATGAGGACCGGCACGTCGGAGGGCGCCACCCGCTCCAGCAGCCCCACCACCTCGCGCATCGACCCGGACTTGCCGACGATCCCGTGGAGCTGGTAGCCGCCGGCGAGGGCCGTTTTGAGCTGCGCGTTCTCGCGGCGCAGCCGGACGTGCTCCACCGCCCGCTCCACCAGCAGCTCGAGCTCCTCCGGGTCGAAGGGCTTCTTGAGGTAGTCGAAGGCGCCGGCCTTCATCGCGGCGACGGCCGTCTCGACCGTGGCGAAGGCGGTCATGATGATCACCGGGATCTCCGGCGCCTTCTGCTTGAACCGCTTCAGCCCCTCGAGCCCGTCGATCCCCGGCATGCGGAGGTCGGTCAGGATCACGTCGAACTCCGCCCGGCCGAGCGCCAGCAGCGCCTCCGCCACCGCCGCGAAGTCGAACACCTCGCAGGCCGGAGAGAGGGTCCGCTTCACCATCTGGCGCGCCTGCTCCAGGTCGTCGATGACCAGCACCTTCGGTTTCATGTCCTCGGCTCCCCCTGCCCTTTTTCCTCGCGGGCCGCGCGCGCGCGGCGCGCCGCCTCCTGGCGCTTCTCCTCCGCCTGGCCGGGCAGGAGGTCGTTGCGGTCCATCCAGCAGACCACCCGGTAGACGACGTAGTAGATGCCGGCCACGAGCAGCAGCGAGACGGGCAGCATCACCTTGATCACGTCGCCGAGCAGGTTCTGGGTCCCTGAATCCGCCATCTCGTCCTCTCCTACGCCGGCGCGCCGGCCTCCCGGGCCGGCGCCAGCGCGAGCGCCGGCAGCCGCATGCGAAACAGCGCCCCGCCTCCGGGCGGGCTCTCCACCTCGACCGCGCCACCGTGGGTCTCCGCCGCCTGCCGCACGATGGCGAGCCCGAGCCCGGTCCCGCTCGCCTTGGTGGTGTAGAAGGGCTCGAAGACGTGCGGGCGCACCTCGGCGGAGATCCCGGGCCCGCTGTCGCGGAACTCCACCAGCACCTCGCCGCCCGCGCGGCGCGCGCTGACCCGCAGCGCCCCGCCCCCCTCCATCGCCTGCACCGCGTTGACGCACAGGTTGAGGAAGGCCTGCCGCAGCATGTCGGCGTCGGCGTTCACCTCGGGCAGGCCGGGATCCACCTCCACGGAGGTCGTCACCCGGGCCTGGGCCGCCGCCGGCCCGACCACCTCCACCGCCTCCCGCAGCACCGGCTCGATCGACTGCGGGGCGGTGACGGCGTCGCGGGAGCGGGCGAAGACCAGGAAGCGCTCGAGGAGCCCGGCCGCGCGCCGGGTCTCGCGCCGCACCGCCTCGAGGTCGGAGCGGTTGGGGTGATCCTGCGGCAGTTCGCGCAGCGCCACCGCGGTGAAGCCGCGGATCACGTTGAGCGAGTTGCCCAGCTCGTGGGCGAACCCGGCGGCGATCCCGCCCAGGGTGGCGAGCCGGTCGGCGCGCAGCACGTCGCGCGTCTTCTGCGCCACCCGCTCCTCCAGGCTCCCGATGAGCCGCTCGTTCTCCGTGCGGCGCTCGGCGAGCCGCAGCGACATGTGGTTGAACGCCCGCACCACCTCGGCCAGCTCGCGCTCCTGCGGCACCGCGAGCTGCAGCCCGGCCTCGTCGCGCGCCAGCGCCTCGGCCGCCGTGCCCACGTCGGTGAGCGGACGGGTGATGGTGCGCAGCAGCACCACCGCGAGCACGTGCCCGAGGAAGATCCAGATGGCCGCCAGCGCCGAGGCGGTCCAGGCGAGCTGCTGGGCGCTCCCGAGCACCTGCTCGTGCTCGAACTCGACCCGCACCGCCCCCACCAGCACCCCATCGTGCTGGACGGGGGCGCCGGCCACGATCCCCTCCGGCTCCACGAGGCGGGTCACCGTCTCGAGCGGCGTCTGGGCGGGGGTGAAGACGGTGGGCGCCCCCTCGGGGCACCCCCGCCCCGACGGGTCGGCGCAGGCGAGCACCTTGCCGAAGCGGTCCACGACCCAGGCCCGGGCCACCGACGAGCTCTCGACCAGCCTCGCCACCAGCACCCCGAGCGCCTGGCGGCCCCCCGGCTCGGCCCCTTCGGGACCCACCCAGCGCGCGGCGGCCGGTGCGACGCTCGAGGCGAGCGCGGTGCCCTCGCGGGCGAGCAGCTCCTGGGAGCGCTGGAGGTCCCTCCAGAGCGCCACCGCCGTCACCCCGGTCGTCGAGAAGATGGTGACGCCCGCGATGAGGGCGAAGAGCTTGACCCGCAGGGTGATCACGGGTTCACCTGTGCCTGCCTGGGAGGAACATGTCTCGACCCCGCAAGACCATCGCCCTCGCCACCGTCGCGGTCCTCGCCGCCGCCGGCTTCGCCGGCTTCGCGCGGATGCGCCGCTTCGTCGAGGAGGACCCTCGCCTCTGCGCCTACTGCCACCGGGCCAGCCCGGAGTTCGCGCTCTGGAACCGCGGCAGCCACCGCATGGTCGCGTGCCAGCGCTGCCACCACAACACCCAGGAGCAGCAGGTCGCGATGTTGCGCAGCTTCCTCTCCGGCACCCCCCCGGGGGGCAAGTCCGGCCACGGGGCGGTCGAGGTGGGCGCCTGCGCCTCCTGCCACCTCTCCCACGACCCGCGCTGGCCACAGGTGGGCGGCTCGCGCGGCCACCGGATCCACGTGGACATCAAGCACATCGAGTGCGTGCGCTGTCACGCCGCGGGGGTGCACGGGTTCGAGCCGGTGCAATCCAGCTGCCGCTCCTGCCACGGCCAGCACGCGATCAACGCCCCCGGCATGCAGAAGCTGCACTGCTTCGCCTGCCACAACTTCCTCTCGCAGGACCCCGGCCTGACGCCGACCCGCCGCGACTGCCTGCGCTGCCACTCCGCCCAGGGGGTGCTCCCGGGCCGCTTCTCCGACTCCGCCCCCATGCAGTTCGCCTGCGGCGCCTGCCACAAGCCGCACGCCCGCACGCGGGCGGAGGCGCTGGTCGCCTGCGAGGGCTGCCACAAGGACGTCCGGAAGAAGCCGGTCCACGCCGGCGCCGCGGGCCGGAGCTGCACCTCCTGCCACCCGCCGCACCTGTGGCGGACCGGGGCGAAGCGGTAGCCAGGGGCCGGGCGCGGCCGGCGCGAACCGGCC
>JAJXVM010000371.1 GCA_021782135.1 Myxococcales bacterium
CGGGCGCGAGAGGCGCACCGCCGCGCCGCCGCCGTCCGGCCGCACCGTGCCGGTCACGCCCTCGTGGCGGTGGCGCACCCGCACCCGCGCCTCGATTGGCCCGACGGGCGGCGCGCCCGCGACCCAGTGGGCCTCGGTGACGGCGAACGCGTCGCGGGAAGCCTCTTCGGCGGTGCCGACCACCACCCGGCCGCGCTCGGGCTCGAGCCGCACCACGTAGCGCGGCGCGGGGCCGCTCACCCCGAGCCCGCGCCGCTGGCCCACGGTGAAGTGGTGCACCCCCGGGTGCCGGGCCAGCACCTCGCCGGAGGTCGAGACCAGCTCGCCGGGCCGCGCCCGGGCGGGCGCGCGCAGCTCCACGAACCGGGCGGCGTCCCCGTCGGTCACGAAGCAGATCTCCTGCGACTCGGCCTTGGCGGCGTTCGGGAGCCCGGCCCGCGCCGCCGCGGCGCGCACCTCGGCCTTGCGCATCCCGCCCACCGGGAAGAGCACGTCCGCGAGCTCGCGCTGGCCGAGGCGGTAGAGGAAGTAGGTCTGGTCCTTGGCCTCGTCCGCCGCGGTGCAGAGCGCCCACCGGGCCCCGCGGCGCTCCACCCGCGCGTAGTGGCCGGTGGCGAGCCGGGCGCCCAGGGCCCGGGCGCGGCGCAGGAGCCAGTCGAACTTCACCTCGCTGTTGCAGGGGATGCACGGGTTGGGCGTGAGCCCGGCGAGGTACTCCTCGACGAAGCGGTCGATCACCGAGCGGCCGAAGTGCTCCTCGAGGTCGGCCACGTAGAACGGGATCCCGAGCCGCGCCGCCGCCGCCCGCGCGTCCTCCAGGTCGTCCGGGCCGCAGCAGGACCGCCCGCGCGACGGGTCCGACGCGTCGAAGACCCGCAGGGTGACGCCCAGCACCTCGTGCCCCTCGGCCTGCAGGAGGGCGGCGGCGGCCGAGGAGTCCACCCCGCCCGACATGGCGACGAGCACGCGCATCGGCGGCGGACTGTAGCCGAGGCCGGGGCCGGGTGGAACCGGGGCTACCCCGACACGCGCGCCGGCGGCGCCTCGCGCGAGTGGGCCGGGATCTCGAGCACCATCTTGGTGCCGGTGAAGTGGCGGGACGATCCGGCCGGCTGGGTCCGCGGCGGGCTCTCGAGCAGCACCTGGCCGCCGTGCGCCTCGGCGATGCGGCGCGCCACCGGCAGCCCCAGGCCCGAGCCGGGGGCGCGCGCCTCGCCCTTGCGGGAGGCGTGGAAGAAGGGCTCGAAGACGTTGGCGGCGTCCGGGCCCCGGATCCCCGGCCCCTGGTCGTAGATGGAGAAGCGGAGCTTGTCGCCGGCGCGCGCCACCTCGACCCGCACCTCGCCCCCGTGGGGAGAGAACTTGACCGCGTTGCCGACCAGGTTGGCGAGCGCCTGGCGGAGCTTGCGCGCGTCGGCGAGCACCGGCCCGGCCGCCGAGCGGACCACGGCCACGTGGAGCCGCGCCTCCTTGATGGCCGGGCGCAGCTCGGCCACCACCTCCTCGGCGAGCTGGTCGGGATCCACCGCGGACTGCAGGATGGCCGACTCGCCGGCCTGGAGGCTCGCGAAGTCGGAGAGGTTGTCCACGATGCGGGTGAGCCGCGACACCGCCGCCAGGGTCGCGTCGAGGATCTTCCGCTGCTGCTCGGAGAGCGCGCCGAGCTTCCCGGACTGGAGGATGCGGAGGTAGCCGGCGAGCGGGGTGAGCGGCGTGGAGAGCTCGTGGGCCAGGTTGTGGATGAAGGCGCGCTTGAGCTTGTCGGAGCGCTCGAGCTGGCCCGAGACGTCCCGCGCCGCCCCCATGGCGCGCTCCAGCCTCGCCGCCAGCCCGACCGAGAGCGCCTTCAGGTTGACCCGCTCGCCGTGCTCGTCGAGCTGCTCCCGCTTCCCGGACAGGAACGCGCGCACCTCCTCGACGAACCGATCGCGCTCGATGGGCTGCGCGATGAAGCCGTCGCAGCCGGCCGCGATGGCGACGTCGTGTTCGGCGCTCCCCCGCCCCACCGCCACGAAGGGGACGCGCGCCAGGGAGCGCTCCTGCTTCAGCCGGGTCGCGAGCTCGTAGCCCTCGATGTCCGGCAGGTGGACGTCGGCCAGCACCAGATCCGGCGGCAGCGTCAGCGCCCGCTCGATCCCGGACAGGGCGGTCTCGCTCTCGTCCACCGCGAAGCCGTTCGCCTCGAGCAGCTCCCGCACGGTGGCGCGGAGCGCAGGATCGCCTTCGATGCAGAGCACCCGCGGAGACATGGGCCTTCCCTGACGGAAGTATATGCGTCAGGCGTCGCCCGTTCGCCGCGCGTCCCACCAGGTGTCGAGCTCGGCGGAGAGCCGCGCCGGGGTGTTGCGCCGCGGTTCCTCCAGCACTCGCTCCAGCAGGTGCCGGAGGGCCTCGCCCACGGCGCGACCCGGCGAGACTCCGAGCCGTTTCATCACCGCGGCCCCGTCGAGAGCGAGGTCGGAGGTGGCGAGCGGCGGCCTCGACCGGAGCACCCGTTCGAGCCGGCGGACGTAGCTCGCCAGGGCCCCCGCGGCGGCGTGCGCCCGCGAGGAGGCGCGGGCGTCGGCCCGCCAGAGGTCCGCGAGCGCGTGCGCCTGCTCGGGTCCCATCCGCGACAGCAGCCGGCGCATGGCCCCGTCGGAGGCCGCCGCCGCCGCCGCGCCCGGCCCGCCGGCGTCCACGCAGCCCTG
>JAJXVM010000086.1 GCA_021782135.1 Myxococcales bacterium
GGGCGTGGGGGCGACGGTGCGCGAGGCGGTGGTCTGGGCGGGCACCGCGCTCGCGCCGGGGGAGCGGCTCGAGCGCGCGGTGGCGGCGGGCGCGCTGCGGGTCGCGGCGGCCTGAGGGGGCCTAAGGGGCGCCGCCCGGCAGGTGCCCCTCCGCGGCCAGCGTCTGCCGCATGCCGTCCGCGAGGGGCCAGCGGGGCGCGTACCCGAGCTCGGCGCGGGCGCGGGCGCTGGCGCAGGTCCAGGACGGCTGCCGGATCTCGCGCACCTTGTCGAGCGAGAAGACCGCGGGCCGGCGCCGCAGCCGGGCGAGGGCGCTCGCCCCCGCGGCCGCCACCCAGCTCACCGCCTCCGGCAGCGGCAGCACGCGGGCGGCCACCCCGAGCGGCCCCAGGGCGGCGCGGCCGATCTCCTCCCAGCTGTAGGTGGCGCCGTCGTCGAGGAAGTAGACGCCCTCCGGGCCGGCCGGGCCGAGGCGCCGGCCGCGCTCGAGCGCGAGCGCGATCCCCGCCGCCAGGTCCTCCACGTGGACGACGCTGTAGCGCTTCGGGGCGAGCCCCGCCTTGACGATGAGCCGGGCGCGCGCCATCGCCAGCAGGGGCGGCAGCACCTCCCGGTCGCCCGGTCCGTAGACGATGGGCGGCCGCACCACCGTGGCCTCGAGCCGGAAGGCGAGATCGCGCAGCACCGCCTCGGCCGCGAGCTTGCTCTCGCCGTAGGCCGAGACCGGCGCCGCGGGGTCCTCCTCGGTCCGGGGGCGCCCGGCGGAGGAGGGGCCGGCGGCGGCGAGCGAGGAGACGAGCAGGAACCGGGAGGCGCCGGCCCCGATGGCGGCGTCGGCGAGGTGCCGGGTGCCGCCGGCGTTCACGGCGAAGAACCCGGCCCGCCCGAGCGCCTTCACCGCGCCGGCGAGGTGCACCACCGCCTCGCAGCCGGTCACCGCCGCGGGGAGGGTGGCGGGACGACAGACGTCGCCCTGGATCACCTCGGCCCCGGCCGCGGCGAGCGGCGCCGCCGCGGCGGGGTCGCGCGCCAGCGCCCGCACCGCGTGGCCGCGCGCGAGGAGCGCCTGCGTGACGTGCTGGCCGATGAAGCCGGTGGAACCGGTGACGAGGACCTTCACGGCGCCCCGGCCCGCCCTACTCCACCGGCGTCTCGAAGATCCGGTAGGTCTTGTGCCGCACGCAGCCGCAGGCCTCGATGGCGCGGTTGATGAGGTGGTTGTCCTCGAGCGTCCAGCTGATCTCGCCGCCGCGGTAGCCGAGCTCCTGGGCGCGGCGGATGGTCTCGACCACCAGCACCGCGTCGATGCCGCGCTTGCGGTAGCGCTCGATCACGCCCAGGGCCATGAGCCGCACCCGGTCGATCTTGCGCGAGTAGTAGACGAGCTTGGCGAGCCCGAGCGGCAGGCCGAAGGTGGTGAGCCGTCCGTCCACGTGCTTCAGGGCCTGGTTGAAGTCGGGGACCGTGAGCGAGAACGCCACCGGCTCCCCGTGCGCCTCGGCGACCAGGCAGAGCCCCGGCGCCACGATCTGCTTGAGGTCGCGGGCGAGCTTGTCGAACTCGGCGTCGGTCATGGGGACGAAGCCCCAGTTCTTCTCCCAGGCGGCGTTGTAGACCGCCTTGAGGCGGGTGACCTCGCCCTCGAAGTCCTTGAGGTTCACCGGCCGGACCAGCAGCCCCTCGCGCTTGCGGACCTTCTCGGCGATGCTCGCGAACTTCTCCGGCGGGGGCTCGGCGGCGGTCCGCTCGAAGGCGTAGAGGTCCTTCGACTTCTTGAGCCCGCAGGCGCCGAAGAGGTCGGCGTAGTAGTACGGGTTGTGCGGCATGAGCAGGTACGGCGGGGTGTCGAAGCCGTCGACCAGCAGGCCGCAGTCGTAGTTGGTGGAGAGGTTCATCGGCCCGATCATCGAGTCGAGCCCGCGCCAGCGCGCCCACGCCTTGGCGGCGTTGAACAGCGCCGCGGCCACGCCGGGGTCGTTCACCGACTCGTAGAGGCCGAAGTAGGCGGCCTTGGAGCCGTGGAAGGCGTTGAAGTTGCGGTCGTTCACCGCGGCGATGCGCCCCACCGGCTCCCCGCCGCGCCGGGCGAGGTACAGCCCCACCTCGGAGTGCTTGAAGAAGGGGTTCTTCGCCGGGTCCAGGAACTCGTGCCGCTCCATGAGCAGCGGCGGCACCCAGTTGCGGTCGCCCTTGTTGATCTGCCACTGCAGCCGGATGAAGGCGTCCTTCTCGAGCCCGGACTGGACGGAGACGACCTCCACCTCCGGGTCGGGGCGGGCGGACTGTCCGGCGGCGGCCGGGTGCTCGGTGACGACGGGCTGAACCATGGCGTGCCTCGGGTCCTGCAGGTTGCCTGCTACTCGCGCTCGGCGCTGCGGGCGCCGGCCTGCCTGCGCTGCAACAGCTTCACGCCCGCCCCCATGAGCTTGGTGCGCAGCCGGCGCCGCTGCTGCCAGAGGGTGCTGGGCAGCTCGGCGAGCCGCTTCACGTCCTCGGGGCCCGCGTTGAGCGCGCGCCAGGTCACGATCTCCATGGCGTCGCTGATCCGCTCTCCGAGCGGGCGCCCCGCCTGCTGGAGCACCTCGCCCACGCCGAGGCTCCCCTTCACCGGGCTGCGCTCCACCGAGATGGCGGTGATGCCGTCCTCGGCCGAGGAGTAGAAGCCGTTGCAGCCGGGGCGGGCCATCTTCACCTCCACCCGGGTGGAGGGCCTCTTGTACGGGATGATGCCCATCTCCCGGCCGCAGCGCTGGAAGATCTCGAGCGAGCGGTCGATCTGCGCGTCCGTGTGGGTGGCGGTGTAGACCGTCCGCACCAGCTCCTTCTCCACGGCCGGCTTCACCACCGGCGAGGCGAACATGCCGGCGTCGGTGAGCCGCCGCCAGAAGGCGAGGCAGAGGGTCTGGTCGCCGATCACCACCGGCACCACCGGCGTGACCGAGGGCGAGGTGTCGAAGCCCATGCCGCGCAGCTCGCGGTGGAACCGCTCGGAGATGTCCCACAGCCGGGCGCGCCGCTCCGGCTCCGCCTTGATGATCTCCAGGCTCTTCAGCGCCGCGGCGGCGGCCCCCGGGGTCATGGAGGCCGAGAAGACGAGCGGCCGCGACTTGTGCTTGAGCCAGTTGATGACCTCCTTCGGGCCGGCGATGCAGCCGCCGATGGAGGCGAGCGACTTCGAGAAGGTGAGCATCTGCAGGTCGACCTGGTCGTGCAGGCCGAAGTGCTCGCCGCTGCCGCGGCCGCCCTCGCCGAGCACGCCGAAGCCGTGGGCGTCGTCCACGAACAGCCGCGCGCCGTACTTCTCCTTCAGCTCCACGATCTTCGGCAGGTTCGCGAGGTCGCCCTCCATCGAGTACATGCCGTCGACGACGATGAGCTTGCCGGACTCGGGATCGGCCGAGGCGAGCAGCCGCTCCAGGTCGTCCATGTTGTTGTGGCGGAAGCGCTTGCAGTCGCCGAGCGCCGCCTGGATGCCCTCCACCAGGGAGGCGTGCACCATGCGGTCGGCGAAGATGGTGTCCTTGCGCAGGATGAGCGAGGAGAGGACGCCGACGTTGGTGCCGAACCCGGTGGAGTAGGTGACGGCCGCCTCGCGGCCCAGGTACTCCGCCAGCTTGTGGTCGAGCTCGTCGTGCAGCTCGGTGGTGCCGTTCAGCACCCGGGAGCCGCAGGTGGAGGCGCCCCACTTGCGCGAGGCCTCGGCGGCGGCCTCCTTGACGCGGGGGTCGTTGGCGAGGCCCAGGTAGTTGTTGGAGCAGGCCATGATGACCCGCTTGCCGTCGATCAGCACCTCGGTGCCGTCGGTCTCCTGGATGACCCGGTAGTAGGCGTAGTGGCCCGCGAGCTTGGCGAGATCGGCGTCCTTCCAGTTGACGCACTTCTCGAAGATGTCAGCCATGTTCCCTTGCCTCCCACCTTTCCGGGGGCCTTCGGTCCGCGCTGCGTGAGTATCGAACGGACGCCGTCGCGTCAAGCGGCCGCCCGGCGGCTCACCTCAAGGTTCGGGGCGGCAGCGCAGGCCGCGGTCGATCCAGGCCGGCAGCACCAGCACCGCCGCGCTCAGGCAGGCCACCTCGCCGAGGGAGGCGAGCAGCCCGAACCCGCGCAGCGCCCGGTTGTCGGCCACCAGGAGGGACGCGTACCCGATGATGGTGGTCGCGGAGCAGAGCGCCACCGCCCCGCCCGTCTCCCGCAGCGTCCGGCACATCGAGCCCTCTCCCTCGAGCTGCCAGCGCTGCACGATGTTCACCGCGTAGTCGATGCCGATGCCGAAGGTGATGGGGAGCACCACGAAGTTGAGGAAGTTGGCGCGCACCCGGGCCGCCGCCGCCGCCCCGAGCAGCCAGGCCACCCCGAGCAGGAGGCTGGCGATGGTCCACAGGCTGGGGCGGAGCTTGCCCATGACCAGCACGGCGAGGAGGCAGACCAGCACCAGGGCCACCAGGGTGGCGCGCGGGCCGTCGCTCCAGATCGCCCCGGCGATGTCGTTGAACAGGAGCGACTCTCCCACCGCCTGCGCGCGCGCCCCGGAGCGGCGGATCGAGCCGCGGACGAGGTCGGTGATCTCCGACAGCTCCTTCGGACCGAGCGTCCCGATCATGCGCGGGAAGACCAGGGCCACCTTGCCGGCGGTCCCGTCGCGCTCGGTCATCTGCAGCGCCACGCTGGCCGGGAGATCGGCCACGGTGACCGGGCGCAGGTCGGAGCGGGGGCGCAGCTCGAGGGCCCGGCGGCGCTGCGCCGGCTCGAGGCGCGCCAGGCGCTGGTCGCTGAGCGAGCGCCGCAGCTTCGCCAGCACCGGCAGCTTCTCGGCCTGGTGCTCGGGGAGCATGTTGTGCAGCGTCCGGATCTCGCGGATGGGATCGGCGGCGCCGAGCGCCTTCCGGCTCTCGTCGATGGCCGCCACCACGCGGTCGAGCTCCTGCGGGGTCTCGGCCCGCACCACCACCGGGGTGAGGTAGGCCCGGAAGACCTCGTCCACCTTGTGGCCCCAGTAGATGGCCCCGCTCTCGGCGCTGCGCGCGGCGCGGAGCTTCGAGAGGTCGTACTCGATGAGGTCGCCACGGTAGGAGAGGACCCCGGCGAAGGCCGCCGCCAGGAGGCCCATGGCCGTCCAGCGGATGGCCTTGCCGTGCCGCTCCACCAGCATGGCCGCGAAGCGGCCGAAGTAGCCGGGCGGGATGCGCGGGAGCTCGTCCGGGTGGCGCCCGTCGATGGTGGCGAGCAGCGGCGGCAGGAGCAGGTAGGCCGTCACCCAGCAGAGCGCCATGCCCATGCCGCCGATCAGCCCGAACTGGCTGAAGCCGCGGAAGCTGGTCACGGAGAGCGAGAGGTAGGCGAGGCCGGCGCCGAACGAGGCCACGAAGGTGGCGGCCAGGGTGCCGCGCCAGGCGGTCTGGATGGCGGGCAGGATGGGGATCGCGTTCCGCCGCTCCTCCAGGTACCTGGCGACGAAGATGATGGAGACGTTGATCCCGTTCCCGAGCACGATGGAGCCCAGGAAGGCGGTGTTGGCGTTGAGGTGCCCGACCAGGAAGTAGGCCGAGCCGAAGGTGAGCGAGCAGCCGGCCACGAGCGCGCCGGAGATGGCGTAGATCGCCCGCCAGCGGCGATAGAACATCCAGAGCGCGAGCAGCACGAAGACCAGCACCACCACGGTCGAGGAGGCGAGGTCCGCGACCAGGGCGTCCTGCTCCTCGAGCAGCGAGGCGACCTCGCCGTCGTAGCCGACCCGGACCGAGGGGTCGTAGCTCGCCGGCCGGGCCGCGGCGACCGCCGCCTTGACCGCGGCCACCAGCTTCTTGTTGGCGTCGTAGCCGCCGACCATCTCCGGCGGGTGGACCAGGATGACGAGGATGTGGCCGTCGGGGGTCTGGTAGTAGCCGTTGCGGAAGCTGGAGAGGAGCCCGGTCGCGCTCTCGTACTTCTTCTCGATGTCGCTGAAGTCGAGCGGCGGCGCCGGCCCGGGGTCGTTCTCGCCGAGCAGGTCCATGAGCGGGTTGGCCTTCTTCTTCTCGAACGCCACCCGGGCGTCGATGCGCCGCTGGATCTCCTTCAGGTCCTCGAGGTGCAGGTAGAGCGGGCCGAACCGGTGCATGAACTCCGACTGCGCGTCGGTGCGGAACTCGACCGACTCCACCATGCTCGGCGGGAGCCGCCGCAGCCGCGCCACCACGTCCTCCGCCAGCCGGGCGATGGCGTCGCCGTCCCTCCCCTCGAAGACCACCGAGAGGTGGGTCACGTTGTGGAGCTTGGGCCCGATGGTGCGGGCCGCCACCACCGAGGGCGCGCTCTCCGGCAGCAGCTCCTCCACGCTCGAGCGGAGGTCGCCGTAGAGGCGGCTCGTGAAGTACCCGCCGACGATGGTCAGCAGCAGCGCCAGGAGCAGCACCGGCCGGCGCTCCCGCACCAGGAAGGCGACCAGGCGATCGCCCCATGGAACGACGGGGGGGCCGCCCGGCTCCGGCGCGGCCCCCGTGGACTCCTCCGTCGCCTGGCCCGCGGGGCCCGCGCCTGGATTCACCGCCCGCTCCGGCACGCCTCTTCCGGCGGGAGCCCGAGCGGCAGCTCGCGGCAGCCCTGGGCGGCCGACTGGTAGGCGGTGGTGATGATCTCGATGCACCGGTAGGCGTCCTGCGCCTCCCGCCCGGCCCAGTCGCCCCGCTGGATGGCCGCCTGGAACTGGTCGAACATGGCGTTGAACCAGCGGGTGTGGCTCGCGTCCATCCAGTCCGACGCGATGGTGCGCTTCTCGAAGTCCCAGCTGACCGCGCCCTGCGCCACGTCCTCACCGCCCGTGCGCTTCATGACGGCCACCTCGAGGTCGTCGTCGGAAACGGTGATGGCGCCCTGGTCGCCCTGCACCGAGTACTGGACCTTGCGCACGCCCGCCGTCCAGGTTAGGTGCGCGTGGGCGAGGCCGTTCGGGAAGGTGAGCACCACCGAGAAGTTGTCCTCGGTGTCGTACTTCTGCGGCTCGAGGTTCGACATCTTGGCGGTGACCGCGGTCGGCCAGGCGCCCATCCAGTCGAACGTCAGGTAGAAGCTGTGGCTGCCGTGGTCCATGGCGATGCCGCCGCCGGAGTACCGGACCTGGCGCCGCCAGTGGGTGTTCCACTCGGTCACGCCCTTGGCGTGGGTGTTGCGGAAGGTGCCCAGGGTCACCGAGCGCACCTTGCCGATGCGACCGCTCTGGATGATCTCGCGGATCGCCTGCACCACCGGCGCGTGCTTGTAGTTGTGGGCCGGGAAGAGCACCCGGCGCGACCGCTGGGCGAGCTCGAGCAGCCCGGCGGCGTCGGCGAGCGTGGTGGTGAGCGGCTTCTCGCAGAGGACGTGCAGCCCGAGCTCGAGCCCCCGCCGGGCGATGGCGGCGTGGTCGCAAGGCGGGGTGGCGACGTCGAGGAAGTCGAGGTCCTTCTCGGCCGCGAGCAGGGCCTCGGCGCTCTCGTAGACCCGCGCCCGCGGCAGCTGCTCCGGGACCTTGGCGCGGCGCGCCGGGCAGACGTCCGCCACCGCGACCAGCTCCACGTCGGAGCGCTTCGCATAGGCGGGCACGTGCCCCTTGGCCCCGATGAAGCCGTACCCCACCAGGGCGCCGCGCAGGCGCCGTCCCGAGGTCGTTCGTCCGGTCATCTCTCTTGCTCCTATCGCGGGTGCGCGCCAGCGGCACGCGCGGAGGCTAGCGCCAGGCGCCGCTCCGGGTCAGTTCGGCGAAGACCTCGTCGAGGGCCCCCAGGCCCTCGAGCGCGGTCGGCGCGTCGATGGTGAGCGCCGGCTGCAGCCGCAGGTGCGGCGAGTAGCTCATGGCGAGGAGGCCCTTGCGGACGCAGTCGCGGTAGACCTGCTGCATGAGCTTGCCGTCGAGCGGCTCCTTGGTCTTGCGGTCCTTCACCAGCTCCACCCCGATGAACAGGCCGGCGCCGTCCACCTTCCCGATGAAGGGGTGGCGCTCCTGCATGCGGCGCAGCTCGGCGAGCAGGGCGGCGCCCACCCGCTCGGCGTTTTCCCAGAGCCTCTCCTGGCGGATGATCGACACCGAGGCGAGGGCCGCGGCCGCCGCGAAGGGGTTCCCGCCGTAGCTGGAGGAGGCGCCCGACGGGTTCGACCAGGGCTTCGCCTGGGCGATGTCGTCCCGGGTGAGCACGCCCGCCACCGGGAAGCCGGAGCCGAAGCCCTTGCCCAGGGTGACGATGTCGGGCCGGGCGCCGCTGTGGGCCACGCCCCACGGCTTCCCGGTCCGGCCGAAGCCGCAGATCATCTCGTCGGCGATGAACAGGGCGCCCACCTCGTGCGCCGCCTCGGCCACGGCGGCGGTGAACTCCGGGGGCGGGACGACGTTGCCGGCGGTCCCCTGCATCGGCTCCAGGATCACCGCCGCGACCGGCCCGGCCGGCTGGGCCTTGATGGCCTTGCGCGCGAAGTCGGCGCAGGCGAGGTCGCAGCTCGCCCGCTCGAGCCGGAAGGGGCAGCGGTAGCAGTCGGCGAACGGGATCTGGGTGGCGTTGGCCGGCAGCGGCCCGAGCCCGGCGCGGGCCGGGGTGCCGAGCAGCGCGGCGGCGCCGGCGGTCTTGCCGTGGAATCCGCCCCAGAACGAGACCACCTCCGGGCGGCCGGTGTGCTGGCGCGCCAGGCGCAGCGCCGACTCGACCGCCTCGGCGCCGCCCGAGTAGAGCTGCAGCCGGTCGAGGCCGGCGGGGGCCATGGCGCAGACCTCGTTCACGAGCTTCGCCCGCGGCTCCGAGGTGAAGCTGCCGACGGTGAGGGTCTCGGCCTGGCGCTGCAGGGCGGCGACGTACTTCGGGTGGCAGTGGCCGAGCGCGTTCACGGCGATGCCGCCGATGAGGTCCACGTAGACGTTCCCGTCCACGTCGGTCAGGGTCGATCCCTCGCCCCTGGCCATGGCGACGCCGGCCCAGAGGGCGAAGCCCTGGAGGCCGGGGGAGAGGTGGCGCTGCTCCTCGGCGACCACCTCGCGGGAGCGGGGGCCGGGGATCTCGGTGCGGAGCTGGATCTTCTTCATGGGGAGGCGGGTTCGCTCGAGGGGCGGGAGAAGACGAAGTTGCGGTGGAGCGGGTAGTTCCAGACGAAGCCGACGGCCAGCGACGCGAGGATGACGCCGGGGACCGGAGAGCCGAGCGGGCGGAAGCCGCCCAGGTCGACCACCGCCCAGGCGAGCAGCACGTTCCAGCCGGCGGAGGCGGCCGAGACGGCCGCGTAGCGCAGGGCCTGCGCGCGCACGAGCCCGTGCTGCGCGTCGAAGACCCACCACTTCTTGACGGAGAAGTCGGTGACCGCCCCGGCGAGGGCGCCCAGGCAGGCGGCGGCGAGGTAGTGCACGTTCACCGCCACCAGCGCGGTGAGCAGGGACCAGTCGACGAAGGTGGCCAGCGCGGACGAGGCCTGCGCCCGGGCCATCCGGGCGGCCTCCGCCGCCCAGCCTTCGCCTCGGGATTCGAGGGAGCTCATCGCTTCCGCAGCTCCGCGCGGATGAACGCGGTCCGCCGCGCGCCCGTCCAGTTCGCGAAGATGGCGATGAGGGCCAGGGCGCCGAGCACGAGCAGGTGCCGCGGCCGGCCCGCGGAGGGCCAGATCACCTCGGCGATGGAGGAGAGGATGGTGGCGGTGATGAGGTAGGCGGCGCGCTCGTGCCGCTGCATGGTCCCCATCTTCGCGTCGATGCCGAACCCCTCGCCCTTCGCCCGGGTGTAGCTCACGAGCACCGACCCGGCGCAGGCCGCGCAGGCGATCGAGAAGGCGAAGGCGTCGTCCCGGTAGTACCAGGCGTAGCCGAAGAAGGAGGCGATCTCCGCCCAGCGGTCGATGACCGCGTCGAGCGTCTCGCCGGCGTCCGAGGCGAGCCCGCGGGCCCGGGCCACCGACCCGTCGAGGGAGTCGCAGGCGGAGCCCACGAGCAGCAGCCACCCGCCCAGCCCGAAGGCGCCCTGCCCGATGAGGAAGGAGGCGGCCACCGTGAGGACGAGCGAGGTCCAGGAGAGGGTGTCGGGGTGCAGGCCCAGCCGGACGGCGAAGCGGGCGAAGGGGGCGAACACCCACAGGCCCCACTCCATGAAGAACTCGCCCAGCAGGAACGTCCCGCCGGTCTGGGCCACCCGCGCCGAGTGCGGCCGCCCGTGGATGGCGCTCTTCAGCCCGAAGGCGAGCAGCGTGGCGAGCAGCAGCCCGGTGAGGCCGACGAGCGGCAGCCAGGTGGTGGCGGGGGAATTGACCCAGACCAGGAGCTCGTCCTTCACGCGGGCCCTTAAATACTTGAACTTCGCCAGTCTTGCCAAGTAGGTTGCCCGGTCATCGCATCCCCTGGAGTTCGCGTGCTTCCCAGCCTGACCCTCTCCCTGCTGCTCGGCGCGGCGCCGATCTGCGGGCCGATCGATCTCGACGGAGCGCTGACGCTCGCCGGTCGAAACGCGGACGAGGTGGCGATCAGGCGGGCGGAGCTGAAGGCCGCGGAGGCCGACCAGGCCCTCGCCCGGGCCGCGCGCATCATCCCGAGCGCCAGCGTCAGCCTCCTCACGGGGCCGGTCCCGGAGGCCAAGGGCACCATCCTGAACCCCCAGACGGCGACCAACCGCACGCTCAACGGGCTGGGGCCCTTCGTGCGGACCGAGGTGGACGTCGTCCAGCCGCTCTTCACCTGGGGCCGGCTCGACGCCGCCCGGGACGCGGCCAACGCCGGCGTCAAGGCGCGCGAGCTGCTCGTGAAGGACAAGCTCGCCGAGCTGCAGCTCCGGGTGGTGCAGCTCTGGTGGGGCGAGGCGACCGCGCGCAGGCTCCTCTCCATCGCCGACGACGTGGAGAAGAACCTGGCCGACGTGGACAAGCGGCTCAGCGACGCCCTGGAGTCGGGCGACGCCTCGGTGAAGCCGGCCGATCGCTACCGGCTCGACATGTACAAGGCGCAGCTGCGCAAGCGGCGCGCGGACGCGGCCCACGGCCTCGCGCTCGCGCACGACGGGCTGGCCGGCACGGTCGCCGTGATGCCCGAGGAGCTGCAGCTCAAGGGCGCGCAGCTGCCGCTCGATCCGGGCGAGGCGCCGAACCTCGAGGAGCTCCGGGCGGCGGCGGTCGAGCACCGGCCCGACCTGGCGGCCCTCGACCAGGCCATCGCCGCCAAGGACGCGGAGATCGAGGCGGCCTACGGCAGCATGAAGCCGCAGTTCTTCCTGGCCGGGAACTTCACCTTCGCCTACGCGCCGAACCGCTCGCCGCAGTTCAACCCCTGGGCCTACGACCCCTTCAACACGGTGGGGGGCGGCCTGGTGCTGGGGCTCAAGCAGGACCTCGCCTTCCCGCTCCTCTGGGCCCAGGCCGCGAAGTCCCGGGCCGAGCGGCAGACGCTGGTGCGCCAGCGCGAGGGGCTCGCCCGGCTGGTCACCGTCCAGGTCGAGTCGGCGGTCGCCGACGTGGCCCAGGCGCGCGAGCGGCTCTCGGCGGCCCGCGCGGCGGTCGGCTCCGGCAAGAGCTGGTTCCGCTCCGCCGGGCTCGACTTCGAGGCGGGGGTGGCCGAGCCCAAGGAGCTGCTCGACGCCTACGCCGGCTACGTGGAATCCCAGGTGGAGCAGGTCCAGGCCGCCTACGATCTCTTGCTGGCGCGTGCCAGGCTCGACCAGGCGGCCGGAGTCCCGCCGCGGAAAGGAACCGACCCATGTCGTCCCTCGCCCTGATCCTCCTCCTCGCCGCGGCGCCCGCCGCGCCGGGCAGCGCCACCGAGGCCCTGCAGCAGCGCGCGGCCGAGGTGCGCGCCGAGCTGCCGGCCAAGGGCGAGCCCATCACCCCGCCGGTGCGGGCGAAGCTCGAGAAGCTGCTCACGAAGACGGTGGACCTCCGCGGGATGGTCAAGGCCGCGCTGGGGCCGCACTGGGACAAGATGACCGAGAGCCAGCGCCGGCGGATGGTCGGCGCCTTCGAGAAGCGCTTCCGCAGCGCGACCACCGGCGACGTCGAGGGCTACCGCTCGACCGAGCTCGCCTACAAGCCCGAGGAGCGCAGCGGCGAGTTCGTGAAGGTCCCGACCGAGATGGTGATCCAGGGCGAGCCGACGGAGGTCAGCTACGCCATGCGCAAGGGGCCGGAGGGCTGGCGCATCGAGGACATCATCGTGGACGGCGTCTCCACCGTCGCCAACTACCGCTCCTCCTTCGCCCGCGTCATCCAGAAGGACGGGGTGGAGGCGCTCATCGCCAGGCTGGAGAAGGGCCCGCAGGGCGGCGGCGCCAAGGCCTCGCGCTGACGCGCCTCTGTGACGGGGCTCGCCTCGCAGCGCCTGCGCGCCCCCCCGCGCGCGCCCGCGCCCGCGCCCGCCC
>JAJXVM010000087.1 GCA_021782135.1 Myxococcales bacterium
AAGCGCGTCGCCGAGATCAACGCCCGGCTGGCCGCGCTCTACACCGGCTTCACCCAGCACCTGCTCGCCGACGAGGCCGGCTACGTCACCTGGCTCCGCGGCGAGCGCGACCTCGCGGGCCTCCCGCCGGCGGCGCGGGCGGCGGCGGCCGCCGCGGCCGAGGAGCGCGGCCGCAAGGGCGAGTGGGCGGTGCTCAACACCCGCTCGAGCGTGGAGCCGTTCCTGGCCTGGTCGGACCGGCGCGACCTGCGCGAGCAGGTCTGGCGCAACTTCGTCTCCCGCGGCGACCACCGCGACGCCAATGACAACACCCGGGCCATCGCCGAGATCCTGGCGCTGCGCGCCGAGCGGGCGAAGCTGCTCGGTTTCCCGACCCACGCCCACTGGCGGCTCACCGACTCGATGGCCCACACGCCGGAGCGGGCCATGGCGCTCATGGAGACGGTCTGGCCGGCGGCGGTGGCGCGCGTGCACGAGGAGGTCCGCGACATGCAGGTCGTCGCCGACCGCGAGGGCGCGAGGCTCACCATCGAGCCCTGGGACTACCGCTACTACGCGGAGAAGGTCCGCAAGGCGCGCTACGACCTCGACGAGAACGAGGTGAAGCCGTACCTCCAGCTGGAGAAGCTGCGCGAGGCGCTCTTCTGGGTGGCGGGCCGGCTGCTCGACCTGCACTTCACGCCCGCGAAGGGCGTGCCGGTCTTCCACCCGGACGTGCGCGTCTGGGAGGTGAAGGACGGCGCCGGGAAGCTCGTCGGCCTCTGGTACTTCGACCCGTACGCGCGCGAGGGGAAGCGCTCCGGCGCGTGGATGACCGCCTACCGCGAGCAGGAGCGGATGGACGGCGAGGTGATCACCCTCGTCTCGAACAACGCCAACTTCGTGAAGGGCAGGCCGGGCGAGCCGGTGCTGCTCTCCTGGGACGACGCCGAGACGCTGTTCCACGAGTTCGGCCACGCGCTCCACGGGCTCTCGTCGAGCGTGACCTACAAGTCGCTCTCCGGCACCGAGGTCGCCCGCGACTACGTCGAGTTCCCGTCGCAGCTCCTCGAGCGCTGGCTCTCGACCCCGGAGGTGCTGTCGCGCTTCGCGCTGCACTTCCAGACCGGGAAGCCGTTGCCGCCGGAGCTGGTGCGGCGCATCGAGCGGGCGTCGAAGTTCAACCAGGGCTTCGCCACCGTCGAGTACCTCTCGGCGGCGCTGGTGGACATGGAGCTGCACCTCGCCGGCGCGCGCCCCATCGACCCCGACGCGTTCGAGCGCGAGGCGCTCGCGAAGCTCGGCATGCCGCGCGAGATCGTGATGCGCCACCGCACGCCGCAGTTCGCGCACGTCTTCGCGGGCGACGACTACTCGGCCGGCTACTACAGCTACCTCTGGGCCGACACGCTCAGCGCCGACGCCTACGAGGCCTTCACCGAGGCCGGCGGCCCCTACGACCGCGCCGTGGCCGAGCGGCTGCGGAGGTACGTCTTCTCGGCCGGGAACACCGTCGATCCCGCCGAGGCCTACCGCGCCTTCCGCGGGCGAGACCCGGGCATCGGCGCGCTCATGCGCAAGCGCGGGTTCCCCGAGCCGGCGGCCGCGGGCGGCGCGGCGCCCTCGAGCGCCGCCCCCTAATGCCGCGGCCGGCCGCGCGAGCTCCGCGCGACCGGCCGCAAGGAGAGCCGCTCCTGACTTACGCCTGGAGCTTGGCCTCGGCCTCCTTCTTCGAGGCCGGAGCGACGCGGGTCAGCGCGCCGACCGCCGCGCCCGCCGCGGCGCCGCCGACCGCGAAGAGCGAACCGACGCCGACGACGCCCATGGCGGTGCTGAAGTAGATGAGGCTGCGGACCAGCGCGGTCGGCTGCAGCGGCGTGCCGAAGATGCCGCCCGCGAGGAGCACGCCCGCGAACCCGCCGTAGTACATCGCGGGGAGCAGCCCGGCGAAGAGGAAGAGAGCGAGGCCAGCGCCGGCGCCAACGAGGGTCGAGGTCTTGCGGGACATGGTGTTCTCCTTTTGCTGCGTGGTGGTTGAAAGACGAGGAGAGAGATTGCACGCGGCTTGCCATCACTCGCTGTACGAGATCACGGGCAGTTACGCGGCCGGCTGTCGGGAAAACCCGAACGGGCGCCGGAAGCGTCGGACGACGGCCCTTCCGTGAAACGAATCGTCGCAGCGCCTGCGACCTGAGACGCTCCGTCGCGGCGTTCCGCTTCCCCTCTCCCGCTTGGCGGGGGAGGGTCAGGGAGGGGGCAACCCGAGGGGGACCTCGAAGCTCAGCGCGCCGGCCCGAGCGCCGCGACCTGCTCTCCCCGCAGCACCGCCGGAGCCCGCGCGACCCGCGCGAGCGAGAACCCTTCCACGAGCTCGCCCGGGTCCGCCCGCACCCTCTTCGCCGCGAGCCCGCAGAGCTGCGCCAAGAGGCCAACCACCGCGCGGGGATCGGCGCCGCGCTCGCGCAGCTCCCCCACCGAGAGCGCGCCGTGGCGCTTCGCGAGCCGCTCCCCGTCCTCGCCGACCACGAGTGGCACGTGCGCGAAGCGCGGCGCCGCGAGGTCGAGCGCGCGGTAGAGGAGGAGCTGGCGCGCCGTCGAGGGGAGCAGGTCGTCCCCCCGCACCACCTCGGAGACGCGCATCGCCGCGTCGTCCACCACCACCGCCAGCTGGTAGGCGGCCACGCCGTCCGCGCGCATCACCACGAAGTCGCCCACGTCGGCGGCCACGTCGAAGCGCACCCGCCCGTGCACCCGATCCTCCACCTCCACCTGCCCCGCCCGCCCCTCCGGCACGCGGAAGCGCCAGGCCGGCAGCCTCGACTCCCCGCGGCGGGCGCGCTCGGCGGGAGAGAGGCGCCTGCACGTGCCGGGGTAGCGCACCTCGTCGCCCGGCCCGTGCGGCGCCTGCGAGGCGGCCGCGATCTCCTTGCGGGAGCAGAAGCACGGGTAGACCAGGTCCGCCGCGCGCAGCGCGTCGAGCGCCGCCGCGTAGAGGCGCGCGCGCTCCGACTGCCGGTAGGGAGCGCAGGGCCCGCCCACGTCCGGCCCCTCGTCCCAGTCGAGGCCGAGCCAGGCGAGCTCCTCCAGGATCCGCCGCTCCAGCCCGGGGCGCACCCGCGGGCCGTCGAGGTCCTCGACCCGCATCACCAGCGCGCCGCCGCCCGCGCGCGCCGAGAGCCAGGCCAGGAGCGCGGTCCGGGCGTTCCCGAGGTGCATCGGCCCGGTGGGGCTCGGGGCGAAGCGGCCGCGAACGGACGGGGACACGTCTTCAGGTGTACCGAATTTCCCTTGCGACGGGTGCGGAAGAATCGCACCCTTCTGGCCTATGCGCCAGGCTGGCGTCCTCATCCCGCTCTTCTCCATCCGCGCGCCCTCGAGCTGGGGGCTCGGCGAGATCTCCGACCTCGCGAGCTTCGCCCGCTGGGCCTCCGCCGCCGGCTTCTCGGTGGTGCAGCTGCTCCCGGTCACCGAGGCGTCGCACGGTCAGTCGAGCCCGTACGCGGCGCTCTCCGCCTTCGCCGTGGATCCGGTCTACCTGTCGCTCGCCCAGGTGGAGGACTTCGCCGCCATCGGCGGCGAGGCGGCGCTTCCGGATCAGGACCGCCGCGCGCTCGACGAGGTGCGGAGGGCGCCCGCGGTCGCCTGGCAGGCCATCCGGGCCCTGAAGCAGCGCGCGCTGCAGCGCGCCTTCCGCGCCTTCTTCGAGCGCGAGTGCAAGTCGGACAGCGCCCGCGCGGTGGCGATGCGCCACTGGGCCAAGGAGCACGCCTTCTGGCTCGACGAGTACGCGCTCTTCTCGGCGCTGCACGACGACGTCTTCGGCGGCCAGCCCTGGACCTCCTGGCCGGAGCCGCTGCGCCACCGCCATCCGGAGGCGCTGGCGCGCGCCCGCGCCGAGCTGCAGGAGCGCATCCTCTTCCGCCAGTACGTGCAGTGGCAGCTCGACCTGCAGTGGCACGCCGCGCGCCAGGAGGCGAACCAGGCCGGGGTGGAGCTGATGGGCGACCTGCCGTTCATGGTCGCGACCGACTCCGCCGACGTCTGGAGCCGGCCCTTCGACTTCCGGCTCGACGCCCGCGTCGGCGTGCCGCCCGACGCCTTCAGCGACACCGGCCAGGACTGGGGACTCCCGGTCTACCGCTGGGACGTGATGGAGCAGAACGGCTTCGCCTGGATGAACGAGCGGGCGCGCCGCGGCGCCGACCAGTACGGCCTCTACCGGGTCGACCACGTGGTCGGTCTCTACCGCACCTACTACCGCCCGGACGACGGCGGCCCGGCCGCCTTCATCCCGCCCCAGGAGCCGGCGCAGATCGCCAACGGCGAGCGGGTGATGGCCATCCTCTCGCAGGGGGCCCGGGTGATCGCCGAGGACCTCGGCACGGTGCCGGACTTCGTCCGCGCCTCCCTCACCCGCTGCGGCATCCCCGGCTACCGCATCCTGCGCTGGGAGCGCCACTGGCACGAGGCGACGCAGCCGTTCCGGGATCCCTCCAGCTGGCCGGCCCTCTCGGTCGGGACCACCGGCACGCACGACACCGAATCGGCGGCCGAGTGGTTCGACTCCATGCCGGCGGACGAGCGGCAGGCGCTGCTGGCGCTGCCGGCGCTGGCCGGGCTGCGCGGGCGCGGGGACGCGCGGTTCGACGCGGGCGTGCGCGACGTGCTGCTCGACCTGGTCTACCGGTCGGGCTCGGACCTCACGCTGCTGCCCTTCCAGGACGCCATGGGCTCGCGCGAGCGGGTCAACGTCCCCGGGACGGTCAACGGCCACAACTGGACGTACCGGATGGCGCCGAGCCTCCCGGAGCTGCTCGGGGACCGCGCCACCAGCGACCGCCTCAAGGGCCTTGCGGTGGCCGCCGGCCGCGCCACCGTTTAGGTCGGTGGAGGGGGGAGAGAACCGGCCGGCGCTCGACGCGCTGCTGGACGAGATCCGCGCCGAGCTGGCGCGGTCGCCCGAGCTGTTCCCGCGGCCCCTCTCCACCTACCGCCTCCAGCTCCACGCCGGGTTCGGCTTCGACGCCGCCGCCGCCCGGGTGCCCTACCTGCACGCCCTGGGCGTGACGCACGTCTACCTCTCGCCCATCCTCGCCGCCGCGCCCGGCTCGAAGCACGGCTACGACGTGGTGGACCACGGCCGGCTCAGTTTGGAGCTGGGCGGCGAGGAGGCCTACGCGCGCCTCTGCGCGGCGCTCGAGGCCCACGGCATGGCGCAGCTGGTGGACTTCGTGCCCAACCACATGGGCGTCGGGCCGGAGAACCGCTTCTGGATGGAGGTGCTCGAGAACGGCCCCAGCTCGCTGCACGCCCCGTTCTTCGACGTGGACTGGCGGCCGGTGAAGGGCGAGCTCGAGAACAAGGTGCTGGTGCCGATCCTGGGCGACCAGTACGGCAAGGTGCTGGAGCGCGGCGAACTCCGGCTCGCGCGCGACGGCGGCGCGCTCTGGCTCCACTACTACGGCCACCGCTTCCCCATCGCGCCGCGGCAGGTGCCGCAGGTGCTCCGCCACCGGCTCCCCGAGCTGAAGCAGCGGCTCGGCGAGGCCCACCCGCACGTGCAGGAGCTGGAGAGCATCTGCAGCGCGCTCGAGAAGCTGGCGCCTCGCGCCGAGACCGACCGGCGGCTGGTGGAGGAGCGGGCCCGCGAGAAGGAGGTGGCGAAGCGGCGGCTGGGGGTGCTCTGCGAGGCGAGCCCGGAGGTCCGCGACTTCCTCGACGAGAACGTGCGGATCTTCAACGGCACGCCGGGAGAGCCGCGCGGCTTCGACCTCCTCGACCGGCTCCTCGACGCGCAGGCCTTCCGGCTGGCGCACTGGCGCGTCGCCGGCGAGGAGATCAACTACCGGCGCTTCTTCGACGTGAACGCGCTCGCCGCCATCCGCATGGAGGAACCGCTGGTCTTCGACGAGGCGCACCGGCTCACCATGGCCCTGCTGCGCGCCGGGAAGATCGCCGGGCTCCGCATCGACCACCCCGACGGCCTCTACGACCCGCCGGCCTACTTCCTCGCGCTGCAGGCGCGCGCGGTGGCCGAGCGGGCGAGGGCGCGGGCCGAGGCGCGCGGGCAGGCGCTCGAGAACGGCGCGCTCCTCGAGCTGGCGGCCCGGGTGAGCCAGGAGATGGCGGCCGGCCGGCTCCCGCGCCGTCCGCTCTACGTGGTGGCGGAGAAGATCCTGATGGCCGGCGAGCCCATCCCGCCGCGGTGGGCGGTGGACGGCACCACCGGCTACGAGTTCGTGGCCGCGGTGAACGGGCTCTTCGTGGACGCCGCCAGCGCCCGCGCCTTCACCGACCTCTACGTGCGCTTCACCGGCCGCCGCGAGGACTTCCGCGAGGTGGCCTGGCAGCGCAAGAAGCTGGTGATGTCGTCGTCGATGGCGAGCGAGATCAACATGCTCGCCCACCGGCTCAACCGGATGAGCGAGTCGAACCGGCGCACGCGCGACTTCACCCTCAACGACCTCACCCGCGCGCTGGTCGAGTACGTGGCCGCCTTCCCGGTCTACCGCACCTACGTCACCCCCGACGGCCGGGTGGACGAGCGCGACCGGGAGTTCGTGGACGCCGCCATCGCGCAGGCGCGCCGGCGCAGCCCGACCACCGACGTCTCGATCTACGACTTCCTCCGCGACGCGGTGCTGCTGCGGATGCCCGAGGGGCTCTCCGAGCGCGAGCGGGACGAGTGGCGCGAGTTCGCCATGAAGCTGCAGCAGGTGACCGGGCCGGTGACGGCCAAGGCGCTCGAGGACACCGCCTTCTACGTGTACGACCGGCTGGTCTCGCTCAACGAGGTGGGGGGCGAGCCACGCGTCTTCGGCTCCCCGCCGGCCGTCTTCCACGACCTCTGCCTGGAGCGGCTGGGCCGCTGGCCGGGCTCGCTCAACGCCACCTCCACCCACGACACCAAGCGCAGCGAGGACGTCCGCGTCCGCATCGACGCGCTCTCCGAGATCCCCGGCGAGTGGCGCCGCCAGCTGGTGGTCTGGAGCCGGATGAACCGCCGGCACGAGCGGGTGCTCGAGGCCGGCCAGCGCGCGCCCGACCGGAACGACCAGCTCCTCCTCTACCAGACGCTGGTCGGCACCGTGCCCGACGAGTACCTCTCCCCGGGCCCGGCGCGGCGGATCGAGCCGGAGCACCCGGAGTGGCTGGCCTACGTGGCGCGGATGGTCTCCTACATGGAGAAGGCGCTGCGCGAGGCCAAGCTGCACACCAGCTGGACCTCGGTGAACGCGGACTACGAGGCGGCCACCCGCGAGTTCGTGCAGGCCGTCCTGGCGCACCGGCCCTTCCTCGACGACCTGGCGCGCTTCGTCGCGCGGGTGGCGCAGGCCGGCCGGCTCTCGTCCCTGGCGCAGGTGGCCCTCAAGTGCGCCGCGCCCGGCGTGTGCGACGTGTACCAGGGCTGCGAGCTGTGGGACCTGTCGCTGGTCGATCCCGACAACCGCCGGTCGGTGGACTTCGCCCTGCGCGCCCGGGCGCTCGAGGCCCTCGAGCGGCGGCTGGCGGAGGGGCCGGCCGCGCGGGTGGCGCTGGCGCGCGAGCTCTCCTGCCCGGCGGCGCTCCGCGACGGCCGCGCCAAGCTCTGGCTCCTGCGCGAGGGGCTGCGGCTGCGCCGCGGGGACCCGGTCCTGTTCCTCGCCGGCGAGCACCTGCCGCTCGAGGCCCGGGGTGCGCACGCCGCCCACGTGGTCGCCTTCGCCCGGCTGCACCGGGGCCGGCGGCTCCTCTGCGCCGTGCCGCGCCTGACCCTCTCCCTGCTGGACGCCGCCGCCGGCGGCCCCATCCCGTGGGAAGGCGAGCTGCCGCTGCCCGACGGGCTGCGCGGGGCCTGGACGGACGCGCTCACCGGCGAGCCGCGCCGGGGCGAGGCGCTGCCGCTGTCCCTGCTCTTCGGGACCTTCCCGGTGGCGCTCCTCGTCGGGGCCGATTGAACCCTGCTATCCTCGCCGGATGGCCGCTCCCGACGCGCCCGCCTCGCCCGCGGCAGCCCCGCAGCAGCCCGCCGCCCCTCCCGCGCCGCCGTTCGTGCGCGAGCTCGACACCCTCGTCCGCGCCCGCTACCCGCTCATCTACCTCGTCTCCTGGGAGGAGGCGCGGGTGGACGCCATCCTGCAGGACCTGGCGCAGCAGCACGGGAAGGCGCTCTACGGCTGGTCGATCACCAAGGGGCTGCGCCGCCTCTCCGACCGGCGCGGGCGCGAGCAGCAGGAGGGGGGCAAGGATCCGGTCGAGGCGCTCGGCGCCATCGAGAAGCTCACCGAGCCGTCGCTGGTGGTGCTGAAGGACTTCCACCCCTTCCTGAACGACCCCACCGTCACCCGGGCCGTCCGCGAGCTGGGGCAGGCGCTCAAGAGCACCTTCACCACGGTGATCATCCTCTCCCCCACCCTCCACATCCCGCCGGAGCTGGAGAAGGAGATCTCGGTCCTCGACGTGCCCATGCCGAGCCCGCGCGACCTCTTGCAGCTCCTCAAGGAGATCGTGACCGTGGTCCGCGAGGGCAAGAAGGCCATCGTGGACCTCTCCAAGGAGGACGCCGAGCGGCTCATCCAGGCGGCGCGCGGCCTCACCCTCACCGAGGCCGAGAACGCCTTCGCCAAGGCCATCGCCCACGACGGCCGGCTCGACAAGGACGACGTGGCGCTGGTGCTCGACGAGAAGCGGCAGGTGATCCGCAAGAGCGGGCTGCTCGAGTACTACCCGACCGACGAGAAGCTCGGGAACGTCGGCGGGCTGGGCGAGCTCAAGACCTGGCTCGGCCGGCGCGGCGCCGCCTTCGGCGAGCCGGCGCGGCGCTTCGGGCTGCCCGAGCCGAAGGGGCTTTTGCTCCTCGGCGTGCAGGGCTGCGGCAAGAGCCTCACCGCCAAGGCCATCGCCTCGCAGTGGCGGCTGCCGCTGCTCCGGCTCGACATGGGGCGGATCTTCAGCGGGCTCGTCGGCTCCTCCGAGGAGAACCTGCGCCGCGCCATCCGCGTCGCCGAGGGGGTGGCGCCGGTGGTGCTCTGGATCGACGAGATCGAGAAGGGGCTCTCCGGCATCGCCTCCTCCGGCTCGACCGACGGCGGCGTGACCGCCCGCATCTTCGGCGCGCTCCTCACCTGGCTGCAGGAGAAGACCGCCCCGGTGTTCGTGGTGGCGACCGCCAACCGCATCGAGGCCATTCCGCCGGAGCTGCTGCGCAAGGGGCGCTTCGACGAAATCTTCTTCATCGACCTGCCGGCGGCGGCCGAGCGGCGGGACATCTTCGGCATCCACCTCGGGCGGCGCGGGCGCAAGGTGGAGCAGTTCGACCTCGAGCGGCTCGCCGGGCTCTCGGTGGGCTTCAGCGGCGCCGAGATCGAGCAGGCGGTGATCTCGGCGCTGTACGACGCATTCGCCGAGCAGAAGGACCTCGCGCAGGGGCACGTGGAGCGGGCGGTGCAGCAGACCGTGCCGCTCGCGACCACCATGCGCGAGGACGTCGAGCGGGTGCGCGAGTGGTCGCGGACCCGCACCCGGCCGGCCTCCGCGGTGCCGGCCGAGGCGGTGCCCCGACCGCTCGCCACCCGGTTCGGATAGGAGCGGCGCATGGCGGATCGGATCGCCGAGCGGTTCAAGAACCTGGAGCGGGCGCGGCGGCCCGGGGACGTGGAGACCGTCCACGAGCCGGACGCCCGCGGGGAAAGTGAGGTCTCCCTCCCCGTCGCACGGGGAGGGCAGGGGAGGGGCGACCCCGGGGCGCGCATCGCCGGCATCGAGCGCCCCGCCCCCGCCGCCGCGTCGCCCGCCAGGGTGGCGCCCGCGCACGTCGAGCGCTTCCGGCCACCGGCGGAGCCGTCGCTCGACACCGTGAAGGCCGACGACGCCGCGCAGCCCTTCCTGCGGTGCATGCGCTGCGAGACCGACAACTCGCCCTACGCGCGCGCCTGCTCCACCTGCGGCGCCGACCTCGGCACCCGCGAGCAGCAGCTCTTCAACGAGCGGCTCTGGGAGCAGCGGAAGAAGGAGAAGGAGCTGGAGGACCGCGAGGCGGCGGTGCGGGAGAAGGAGCGCGAGGCCGAGGCCGCCGCCACCGAGCAGGCCCGGCGGGCCATGGCCACCGAGATGGCGCGCGAGGTGGCCGAGCGGGAGCGGGCGCGGATGGGTCCCGAGTACGGCCGCTGGGGCGGGGGCGGCTCGCCCTGGGGCGGCGGCTGGGACCGGCCGGGCGATCCCACGCCGTACGGTGTCCGGCTGCTCCGGCTCGTCAAGAACCCCGCCTGGCGCATCGGCGCGGTGGTGATCTCCGTGCTCGTGCCGCTTTTGCTGGTGGTCTTCGGCGGCCGCAGCGGCGGGGCGCGCGTCGCCGGGATGCTGCTCTTCGTGGTGCTGGCCGCGCTCTTCTCGCCGCCCGGCTACCGCTACTACCGGCGGCGGTTCTGGGACTGGTGACCGTGGGCGCGCGCCAACTCGTCAGCCGGAGGTCGGAGCCGTGAGCCAGGGTGTGGAGATCGTCCTCGTGATCCAGGGGCTCATCGGCCTGACCCAGGCCGTGTCCGAGGCCGGCGCCGAGCTGATTCGCGAGCGGCGCAAGGTGAAGAACGCCCAGGGACAGCTCGAGGAGGTGCAGGCCGTGGTCCGCGACCGCGACGGCACCGAGGTCGGCGTGAAGCTCGACGAGAAGACCGGCCAGGCCACCTTCGTCGGCCACGACGCCACCGGCAAGGCCAAGGCCCTCGCCGGCCGCGTGGCACAGCGCTACGCGTACGCCAAGGTGACCCAGGAGCTGCAGAAGAAGGGCTACCAGATCGCGCGCGAGGAGAAGCAGGTGGACGGCACGGTGAAGGTCGTCCTCTCGCGCTGGGCCTGAGGCGGCGGCGGAGGCGGCGGAGGAGGCGGCGGAGGAGGAGGAGGAGGAGGCTTCATGGCGAGCAAGGTGGAGATCGAGGTGGCCATCGACCCGCAGGGGAACGTGAAGCTCGTGACCCGGGGCCTGAAGGGGCAGAGCTGTGTGAAGGAGACGGAGCAGCTCGAGAAGGCCGTCGGGAGGGTGGCCGCGAGGGAGAAGACGAGGGAGTTCTATGAGCAGGCGACGGGCACCGCAGCCACGGGGGTGGTGAAGAGGGGGTGGTGAGGCGCGGGCCCGCCGCGGCTATCCACTCACGGCGCGGGCAAGTCGGTGACGGTGAACTGGTCCTCACCCGCCACGATCACGGCCTTGTTGACCAGCGACTCGCCAGACTCGATGAGCCAGTCCATCACCGGTTCGAGCCAGGCCCACTGTTCGTCTCGCGAGAGGCCGCGGGCAGTCCGGAAGACGATGAGTCCGGGATGCAGGTCGATGCCCGCGGCAAGACGAAGAAAGTCCGCCGCGTTCACGGTCACGACGGCCTGGTCGTTCTCGAACGCGTGGGTCCACACCTCGGGATCCGTCGCGCCGGCCATTCCGACATGCACGACGTGCTGCGCCGGGAAGCCCCTCGCGGCGAGAAGCTGAACGAGCCGGGGCGAGAGGTTCTCGTCGAGGAGCAGCTTCACCCGTTACCCCGGAGGAAGCGCGGCTTCTTCCGGGGACGGCCGGGGGGACGGCCGAGCTCCACATACGTGCGAGCGAACTCGACGTCGCCCACGGTGAGCGCGGGATAGTCCTCGAGTAAGACGTCGAGCGGCTCCCCCCGCCTCGCGCGCTCGCCCACGAAGCGCACCGCGATCCGCGTCCCCTCGAACACCGGATCGCCCCCGAGGACCTCGGGCCTCGAGGTGATCCGCGCACGAATGCGAAGGAACGACTTCACGCGCGCTTCGGCGCGCCGCACGACCTCGTCGGTGGAAAGGACCACCGGGACGTCGCCTTCCAGGACGAGCCGGTGCTTCTCCCGGCGCCAGCGCCCCGAGCGCTCCTTGTCGTCGGCGAGCAGCTCGAACAGATCCCTCCGCTGCGCCTTGTCGAGCGCCACGGGCAAACCGTTCACGAGCGAGAAATACACGACCTCGCGCGAGCCGAACCGGCGGCGACGCCCGGACCGGGATGCCCGGACCACGCGAGCCGCGAGCTCGTGCCTGATGGTCTTCTCGGGCGCTCCCGAGAGGACCGCCGTCTCCTTCAGGCTCAGATCGTTCGGAATCATGACCACACCCTGGTCGTATTTTAACGGTCGCGGCTGCCCCCGGCAAGCCGCACGAGGACGGCGCGACTCCGTGCAGCATCCAGACAAGATTGGTAGCGCCCGGTCGCTGAGGCGGTCGAGGCGAGAGGGATCGCGGGGTTGCGCCTCGGCCGCGGTGGCGCCGAGCGCGTGCGCAAATTCGCAGGCCCATCTCCGCTCAGGGTACGA
>JAJXVM010000372.1 GCA_021782135.1 Myxococcales bacterium
GCTGGTCGAGGCCGCCTGGGAGGCGGGCGCGCGGGTGGTGCCGCTGCCGGGCCCCTGCGCGGCCGTGGCGGCGCTGGTCGGGTCCGGGCTCCCCTCGGACCGCTTCCTGGTGCAGGGCTTCCTGCCGCGCAAGGGGACCGCGCGCGCCGAGGCGCTGCGGTTCCTCGCCCGGCTCCCGTGCACCTTCGTGCTCTACGAGGCCGGCAACCGCACCGGCGGCACGCTGGCCGAGCTGGCCGCGGCGCTCGGGCCGCGCCCGGCCGCGGTGGCGCGCGAGCTCACCAAGCTGCACGAGGAGATCGCGCGGGGGACGCTGCCGGAGCTGGCCCGGCGCTTCGCCGGGGAGGTGCGGGGCGAGGTGACCTTGGTGATCGGCGGCGCCTCCGAGGAGGAGTCGCGCGCGGCGGCCGAGCCCGCCGAGCCGCTCGAGGAGGAGCTCCGGCGGCGGATCGCGGAGGGGGCCCCGCCGACCGAGATCGCCCGGGCGGTGGCGCGCGCCCGCGGGCTGTCGCGCGGCGCGGTGTACGACGCGCTGCAGCGGCTCAAGCGCGGCGGGGGGGACTGAGGCGAGCGGCGCGTCGAGGCGGGGACGCGGCCGCCTTCAGAAGCTCACCAGCGCGGTGGCGGTGAAGGCGAGCACGTGCGAGTCGTCCACGTGGAAGCGGCCGCCGTACCCGGCGCCGCTGGCGGTGCCCGGGTCCCAGGAGGCGTCCGAGAGCGCGTGCGAGGTGTCGACCGAGTAGCTCACGCTGCCGCGCACCTCGACGTAGTCGGAGGCGCGCAGGTTCAGCCCCGCCTGGCCGGTGAGGGTGAGGTACTCCCCGGTCTCGAGCAGCCGCCCGGCGAGGTCGGAGATCTCGTTGTACCAGCGTCCGGAGGTGTGCCAGTCGCCGCCGAGGCGGAGGTCGACGGAGACGCGCTGCCCCTCGCGGCGGTCCTCGTAGGGCACGAGCTCCGCGCCGGCCGTGAGCCCCATCATTTTGGGCGGCTGGGGACCGCCGGCGGCGGGGCAGGGGTAGCGCTCGCAGTTCGAGAAGGTCTGGCCGGAGAGGGACGGGATGAGCACGTGCGCCTTGAGGTACGGGTCCACCGGGCCGGTCTGCTTGGAGATGGCGGTCCAGGCGTCCCAGCCCCAGATCCGCTCGCCCACCGCGACGGGGCGATCCTTGCTCGAGCCGAGGCCGGTGGCCGGGTCATAGCGCCGCGCGGTCGGCGCGGTGACGTCGAGGCCGGCAACCCAGGTCGGGTGGGTGTCGTCGGCGCGCTCGGACATGAGGGTCACCGCCGCGCCGGCGACCAGGTCGCCCCACTGGTTGTCGTGGAACACCTGGGCGCTGGACGGGAAGCCCGCCGGCAGGTTGGAGGTGAAGCCGGGGTCGAGCTTGGGCGACCAGGCCGGCTCGTCGGAGAGCACGTAGGGGATCTCGGCGTGGAGCTCGATCCGGCCGGCCAGCCCGAGCGCGACGCGCGGGACGATCCGGCTCGAGACCTCGTCGAACGAGAGGGCGCTCGCCTCCACCACCCCGCCGCCGGGTCCGCTCTGGTCGCGGGTGATGCGGGCCTTCTTCTCGAGGTGCTCGTAGCGGACCTGCAGGTCCACGTCGAACAGATCGGGGCGGTCCGGGCTCGCCGCGAGCCGCGTGATCTCCGCGGCGCGGGCGGCCGGCGCGGAGACGGCGCAGGCGACGAGGACGAGCAGGCTGCGGAGCCTCACCATGCACTTCTCCCCAAGGACCCAAGGTGCCGGAAAATGGCCTGGAACCCGGCCGGGACGCTACCAATGCGTCAGGAGCCGGTCAAGTCGGCGGCCGCTTGCCTGCCCGCTGCTACTCGTCCGTCCCGCGCAGGCCGAGGTCCTTCATCTTCACCTGCAGCGACTTGCGGCTGATCTGGAGCCGCTTGGCCGCCCGGGTGACGTTCCCGCCGGTCTCCTCGAGCGCGCGGGTGATGAGCTCCCGCTCCAGCTCCGCCTGCGCCTGGCGGACGATCTCCTTCATCGAGGCGCCGCCGGGGGCGGAGATGGAGCCGATGTGGCCCACCGCCGCGATGGGCACCGGCGGCCCCGCGGTGCGCTCGCGGAGCGCCTCGGGCAGGGAGGAGGCCAGGATCTCCGGCCCGTCCGCGAAGAGCACCGAGCGCTCCATCAGGTTCTCGAGCTCGCGGATGTTCCCCGGCCAGGGATAGCCGAGGAGGAGCTGCATGGCCTCGTCCTCCACCCGCTCGACGTGCTTCCCGAGCCGCTTGTCGTACTTCTCGATGAAGTGCTGCACCAGCAGCGGGATGTCCTCCTTGCGCTCCCGGAGCGCGGGGAGGGCGATGGGGACCACGTTGAGCCGGTAGAAGAGGTCCTCGCGGAACCGCCCCTCGGCGATCAAGGCGGCGAGGTCGCGGTTGGTGGCGGCCACGAGCCGCACGTCCACCTTGAGGGTCTTGATGCCGCCGACGCGCTCGAACTCGGACTCCTGCAGCGCGCGCAGGAGCTTCACCTGCATCTCGAGCGGCACCTCGCCGATCTCGTCGAGGAACAGCGTGCCGCCGTCCGCGAGCTCGAAGCGGCCCGGCTTGGCCGAGACCGCGCCGGTGAAGGCGCCCTTCTCGTGCCCGAAGAGCTCGCTCTCGACGAGGTCCTTGGGGATGGCGGCGCAGTTCACCTTGA
>JAJXVM010000088.1 GCA_021782135.1 Myxococcales bacterium
CTGCTCGGCGAGCGTCACCTTCACCGCGTCCCCGTGCAGCGCCACCAGCCGCTCGAAGAGCGAGGTGCCGAGCCCGCCGGCCTGCGCCGCCGCGGAGAGCACGGTGGGCGGGAGCTGCAGGTGATCGCCGGCGAGCACGGCGCGGTCCGCCCGCAGCAGCGCCAGCCAGGCCGCCGGCTCGACCGCCTGGGTGGCCTCGTCCACCACCGCCAGCGGGAAGCGGCGCCCGGCGAGCGGCGGCGCGTCGAGCCCGGTGAGCGTCGCCACCACCACCGGCGCGCGAGAGAGCACCTCCGCCTCGGCCCGGGCCTCGAGCGCGCGCGCCTCGGCGAGCAGCGCCCGCGCGTCCTTCTCGGCCTGGCGCGACTCGGAGAAGCGGCCCGGCCCGCGACGCTGCTTGCGCTTGCGGGCGTCGCGCCGGAGCGCGAGCGCCTCGTCCACCAGCCCGGCGGCGATGCGCGCCGACTCGTGGGCGCCCACCCGGGCCTCGAGCGTGCGCGGGAGGAGCTGGGGCAGCACGCGCGCCGGGTGGCCGAGGCGCACCCCGTCCACGCCGGCCGCGGCGAGCCGCTCGAGCAGGTTGTCGGCGGCGAGGTTCGAGGGCGCGGCGGCCAGCACCTGCTCGCCCCGGGCCACCGCCCGCCGGATCACCTCCACGAGCACCGTGGTCTTGCCGGTGCCGGGGGGACCGTGCACCAGGGCCAGGTCCTCGGCGCGCTCGCACCGCTCGAGCGCGCGCCGCTGCTCGGGGTTGAGGGCGGGCGAGGGCGGCTCGCCCGCGGGGGAGCGGGAGGCGAACCGGGGCGGCTCGCCCTCGAGCACCCGGTGCCAGCGGCGCGCCTCCTTCTCCTCGCCCATGCGCCGGACGCCGCCGGCGAGCCGCTGCCAGGTCACCGGCGACGGCAGCAGCTCGAGCACCACCCGGCCCTCGGTGGCCCAGTCGGGCGGGGGCTCGTCGAAGGCCACCGAGATCCGGGTGCGGCTGCGGCGGGCCACCACCCCCTCCGGCGCGTCGGCGCGATCCTCCCGGCGAAGCCCCACCCGGACGATCGCCCCGACCCCCAGGCGGGCGCCGGCGAGCGGCTCTCCGCGCCCCTTGCCGTAGGTGACCAGGGCGCGGCCGGCCAGCGCCGCCTCCTCGACCGCCTCGACGTCGAGCAGCGCCACCCCCCGCGCCTCCCGCTCGGCGAGCGAGAGCCGGCCGCGCGCCTCGGCGTAGCGCGCGCGCTCCTCGTCCCGCTCCGCCTGGAGCAGCTCCAGGAAGCTCCGCTGCCGTCGTTCGAGGTCCACCCGTCTCCCGGCGGCCACCGCGGGCCGCGCGCCAGTTCTGGCCCGGATCCGGCCGCGGTTCAACCGCCCCGGGCCCCATGATGTCCGGGCGAGCGACCCCGAGGAGCCCGTCCCGCGGCCCGTCAGATGAGCTCGAGCTGCGACGCGGACGGGTGGTCCTGCACGTGGAACACCGCCAGGCGGCGGGCCTCGAACCGCTCCTGCCGCTGGCGGATGGCCGTCGCCAGGACGGCGCGCGCGGCCTCGATCTCGGCGTAGACCTCGGCCACCTCCCGGCCGAGCAGCCGGTCCTTGCGGCGCAGGTAGGCCTCCTCGGCAGCGAGGTGCTCCTCCTCGAGGTTCTCGAGCGCCACCGCGTTCTGCTCCTCGCAGTCGATGGCGCGCAGGGCCTTCTGCTGGTTCGGGGTGAGCCGCCGGATCTGGTCCACGAGCGTCATGCCAGGTCCTCGACGCCGCCGGCCTTCCACCCTGCCCCTCGCCTGCGCCCCTGGCGGCCTCCCTGGGAACCTAGGGGCGGCTCGGGGTGCCGCCAAGGGCCAAGGCGCCCGTGAGTCAAGAAAACGGCCGACGGCTCCCCAAGAGAGACGGAGGAGCGTGCCCCGCGGCGCCGGCAGGGCCCAGGAACGGGTCGGCGGGAGCGCCGGCTGCGCGCGCGCCGCGCCGGAGAGGCGCCCGACGGGGCGCCCTCCCCCCCCTGACCAGAACGAATTCCGTCCTGTTCACGGCAGGTTGAATTCGAGCGAGGACTCCGACCGCGCGCGCGCCTGCCCGCCGTCCGGGGAGGCGTGATCGCGCTCCTTTGCCTACCGGCGAGGACGCGCTATGTTCCGCGCCGCCCGGGGGCAGGAGGGACGTCGTGCTCGAGAAATTGATGCCGAGGTCGGACGAGTTCTTCGACGACTTCGAGAAGCAGGCCGCCGCCACGGTGGAGGGCGCCCGCCTCTTCAAGGATCTCCTCGACGACTTCAGCCACGTCGAGGCCAAGTGCCAGGCCATCAAGGACGTGGAGCACCGGGCCGACGACATCACCCACCGCGCCTTCGAGCGGCTCCACACCCACTTCATCACCCCCTTCGACCGGGCCGAGATCCACCGGCTGCTCTCCCGCATCGACGACGTGCTCGACCTGACCGACGCCGCCAGCGAGCGGCTCGGCCTCTACGACGTCGGCCCCATCATCCCCGAGGCCCGCGAGCTCGCCGGGGTCCTCCTCGCCGCCACCCAGCGCATGCAGGAGGCCGTCCGCGGCCTGCGCAACGTCCGCGACCCGGCGGTGCTCGAGGCCTGCAAGGAGGTGAACGTCTGCGAGAACCAGGCGGACACCCTCCTGCGCGCGGCCATCGCCCGCCTCTTCAAGAGCGGCGGCGACCCGCTCTCGGTCATGAAGTGGAAGGAGATCCTGGACCTCATCGAGAGCGCCACCGACCGGGCCGAGGACGTCGCCAACGTGATCGAGGGCGTGGTGCTGGAGCACGCCTAGCGCCGCCGCGCGGGGCCCAACTCCGGAGACCCACACCACTCCATGCTGCTCGCCATCGTCATCGGCCTCATCGCCGTCGCCCTCGTCTTCGACTTCCTCAACGGCTTCCACGACGCCGCGAACTCGATCGCCACCGTGGTGTCCACGCGGGTCCTGGCGCCGTTCTACGCCGTGGTCTGGGCCGCCTTCTTCAACTTCATCGCCGCCTTCTTCGGCAGCCTCAAGGTGGCGAACACCATGGGGAAGGGGGTCATCCACTTCGACGCCCTGAAGGCGCAGGGCACCGAGACGGTGCTGGCGGTGATCTTCGCCTCGCTGTTCGGCGCCATCGTCTGGAACCTGCTCACCTGGATCTGGGGGCTCCCCTCGTCCTCTTCCCACGCGCTCGCCGGAGGCATGATCGGGGCCACCATCCCCGCGCTCGGCCTCGGCGGGCTGGTGCCCTCCGGCATCGGGAAGATCGTGGCCTTCATCGTGCTCTCGCCGGTGATCGGCATGGTCTTCGGCACCTTCAACATGCTGGTGGTCTCTTGGCTGCTCCGGAACGTGAGCGGCGCCAAGGTGGACCGCTGGTTCCGCCGGCTGCAGCTCCTCTCGGCGGGCATCTTCTCCTTCAGCCACGGCACCAACGACGCGCAGAAGGTGATGGGCATCATCTCCGTCGTCCTCTACGGGACCATCTGGAAGGATCGCCCCTTCGGCGTGCCCTTCTGGGTGGTGCTGCTCTGCCACGCCGCCATCGGGCTCGGGACGTTCTTCGGCGGCTGGCGCATCGTCCGGACCATGGGCCACAGCCTCACCAAGCTGCAGCCGGTCCACGGCTTCTGCGCCGAGACCGGCGGCGGCGTGACCATCCTCGGCCTGGCGCACCTGGGCATCCCGGTCTCGACCACCCACACCATCACCGGCGCCATCGTGGGCGTGGGCGCCACCCGAGGGACCCGGGCGGTGCGCTGGGGCGTGGCCGGACGGATCATCTGGGCCTGGGTGCTCACCATCCCGGCCTCGGCGTTGGTCGCCTACCTGGTCTACCAGGGCCTGCGCGTCCTCCACCTGGCCGGCGTGGCGTTCCACTGAACCTCCCGCGGGATCGCGGGTGGGACGGCGCCCACACGCCGCAACCGGCCCGGGCCGGGCGTGTTAGAGGTCTCAGATGGCTTCGGACCCCGACGCCGCGCTGATGCTGGCCTTCCAGAACGGCGACGAGCGGGCCTTCCGGACCCTCTTCGAACGTCACGGGCGCGCCATGGTCGGCTTCTGCCATCACTACGTGAAGGACGGCGCCCGCGCGGAGGAGCTGGCCCAGGACGTGTTCCTCAAGGTCCACCGCTCGGCCGCGCGCTACCAGCCGACCGCGCGCTTCCGCACCTGGCTGTACCGCATCGCCGCCAACCACTGCCTCAACGAGCTGCGGCGGGGGGAGTACGGCGCCCGGCGCGAGGCCGCCGCCCGGGAGGGCGGGAGCGCGCCGGTCGATCTCGACAGCCTGCCGGGCGGAGCGGCGACGCCGGAGCAGGCCGCCGTGGGCGAGGCGCTCGCGGGCGCGGTCCGCGAGCTGCTGGCCCGCCTCCCCGAGAAGCAGCGCACGGCCTTCGTGCTCTGCCGGCTCGAGGGGCTCTCGTACGAGGAGATCGCCGAGGTCCTCGAGACCAGCGTCTCCGCGGTGAAGTCGCTCCTGCACCGGGCGACGGTCGCCGCCGCGGAGGCCCTCGCGCCCTGGTCGGCCCCGGACGGGAAGGAGGCACGCCAGTGACCCGCCACCTCGACCAGGAGCTCACCGCCTTGCTGGACGGCGCGCTCCCGCCGGCCCGGGCGCGCGAGGTGGAGCAGCACCTCGCCGGCTGCGCCTCCTGCCGCGCCGAGCGGGACCGGCTCGCCCACGCCGTCCAGCTGCTCGCGGCGCTGCCGCCGCCGCCCGCGCCCTCCCCCGACTTCTCCCGCGGGTTCTACGCCCGGCTCGACGCCGAGCCCACCGCCCGCGCCGGCGTGCTGGAGCTCCTCCGGCGCGCGCGCTGGCGCAACCTCGTGCCCATCGCCGGGGGAGCGTTGACCCTGGCCCTGGTCGTCGGAGCCCTCGCCAGCTACCGGGCCGAGCAGGCGCGGCTCGCCCGCGGGCTCGACCTCTACCAGGACTACGAGCTGGTGGCCGGGCTCGACGCCGTCCAGGACCCGGAGGACGTGCTGGTGGTGGGGCACCTCGACGAGCTGCCGGCCGGAGCGCGCCCGTGATCCGCCCGCTCCTCGCCGCCGCCGCCCTGCTGCTCCCCCTCGCCGGCCCGGCGCGGGCCGCCGACGACCCGTCCGGCGCCCAGGCCCGCTGGGAGCGGCTCACCCCGGAGCAGCAGCAGGACGCGAGAGAGAAGTACGAGGAGTGGAAGAAGCTCTCGCCGGAGCAGAAGGCCGGGCTGCGCGAGCGGCTCGAGCGGCTGCACCAGCTCCCGCCGGCGCGGCGCGCGGACATCCAGAAGAACTACGACGCCTTCCAGAAGCTCCCGCCCGCCCAGCGGCGCGACGTCCTGGAGCGCTTCGCCCGCTTCCGCGAGATGGCGCCGCAGCGTCGCGAGCAGCTGCGGGCCGCCTTCCAGGAGCTGCTGCGGTCCTCGCCGCGCGAGCGGGAGCGCTACCTCGACAACCTGAGCCGCTGGCGCGAGATGTCCCCGTCCGAGCGAGAGAGCGCGCGCGAGCAGTGGCGGCAGCTCCGGGGCGGCCACCGGCGCTGACCGGCACGGCCGGCCCAGGTAGACTGCGCGGGTGAGGCTCCCCCCCCGCGCGCTCGTCCTCGCCGTCACGCTGGCGACCTCGGCGCGGGCGCGCGCCGACGAGCTCGAGCTCACGCCGCGCTTCGTGCTCCACGGCCGCTTCACCAGCTTCGAGAACGCGCCGCTGCAGCAGGTGCTCTACGACCGCGCCACCCGCGGCCTGCAGGTGCAAAACTATCTGCGGACGGCCGACTCGAACACCTGGCTCTCCACGCTGGTGATGGCCGGAGTGGACGGCCGTTTCGGCGACCACCTCCGCTTCGCCGTCACCCTGGACTCCGGCGAGCTCCGGGCGGAGTCCTTCCCCGACACCGCCGGGGTCTGCTTCACCTCGCGCTCCCCCACCGGGCTCGACACGGCGGGGGGCGGCCGCTGCGCCGGCGCGACCCGGTTCGTGAGCCTGCCCGAGACCCGGCTCGCCCCGGGGGTGGTCACCTCGAACGGGCGGCCGGTGGGCGACGAGGCGAGCCGGACCGGTTTCCTGCGGGAGGCCTGGGTGGGCGCGAGCTTCGGCCGCGCCGACTTCGCCACCGTCCGCGCCGGCCGGAAGCGCTTCACCGTCGGGGACGGCTTCATCTTCGACGACTGGGCCACCGGGATGGAGGCGGACCTCGACATCGGCGCCATCGGGCCGAGCTTCGACCTCGGCTTCGCGGCCCTGCACCCCAGCCGCGACTTCCCCTGGCTCGACACCATCTCCCCCCTGCTGGTGCTGCGGGCCGACTACCTGCCCTCGCTGTTCGAGCACGCCGGGGTGTTCGCGGCCGTGTTCCGCGACCGCTCGGGCAACGTCGCCCAGCTCTTCCAGGGCGCCAACGTCGAGACCTCGGCCATCCGGCTCCAGGGGCTCGCCGAGGGGAGCGCCGCCTACGCGCGCGAGTCGCAGACGCTCGCCGGCATCCTCTCCGGCCAGGCCAACGGGGACGCCACGCTCTTCTGGCTCGGGACCAGCGGGGCGCTCGCGCCGGCGCGACACCAGCGGCTCGGCTGGACCGCCGCGCTGGTGGCCGGGAGCCTGCAGCTGCAGCTCCCGGCCGGCAACGGCGCCGACCTCATCCCCTCGCAGGTGAACGCCACGGTCTTCGGCCAGCTCGTCTCGGCGCGCTACAGCTTCGAGCTGACCCACGAGGTCGGCGTGGGCGGGTTCTTCATCTTCCTCTCCGGCGACGTGCCGCCGGCGGAGAAGGCCCGCCTCGGCGAGGGGAGCAGCTACGGCGGCTTCCTCGGCGTCTCGCCCTACGTCACCGCCACCAACATCTTCTTCCAGGGCGGCGTCTCCGAGAGCTTCGCGGCGCGCCAGGCCACCGCGCCGGGCGTGAACGGGCGGGGCGTCATCGCCCCGGGCGTGAATGTGACCTGGGATCCGGCCGTCCACTTCGGCGTGGACGCTCGCGCCGCATGGCTCCTCGCCCCCCAGGCCGGCCCGTACGGCGGGCAGGACTACGGACCGGAGGTGGACCTGGAGCTCACCTGGTCACCGCTCCGCTGGCTCACCTTCGCCGCCGAGGGCGACGTGCTCGTGCCCGGGGACTTCTTCGGGGGCGGCTCGCCCATCACCAAGGTGGTGCTGGGCGTGGACCTGGTGCCGCGGTGAGAGCTCGGGTGCTCGCGGTCCCGCTCGCGCTGCTGCTGTCGGGCCCCGCGCGGGGCACCGACCGCGCCGCGGCCGAGGAGCGCCCCGACGGCGGGGCGCGGAAGTCGGGCGAGGAGCGCCCCCGGCCCGAGCCGAACCGCCCGCGCCCGGGGCCGAAGCGCCGGTCCCCCGACGGCGGCGCCGCCCAGCCCGAGCCGGAGCTGCTGGAGCACCTCGAGGAGATCCGCCAGCTCGACCTGCTCCAGAACCTGGAGCTGTTCGACCCGAAGGCGCGGTAGGCGCGCGCGCCAGCCTTCAGCGCCTCGAGGCCAGCATCCCGCAGGCCGCGTGCTCGTCCTGACCCCCCGAGTACCGCCGCACCACCGGCTGCCCGGGGAGCTCCCGCGCCAGCGCGTCCCGGAACTCCCGCCACTCCGCCGGGGTGGGCGGCCGGAACCGGCCGCTCGCGTCGTTGACGTCGATGGGGTTGAGCCGCACCGGGATGCCCCGCAGCAGCCGCCCGAGCGCGGCGGCGTCCTCGGCGCCGGTGTTCACCCCCGCGAGGAGGACGTACTCGAGCGTCACCCGGCCGCGCGCCGCCGCGTGCTCCCGGACCGCGTCCACCAGCTCCTCGAGCGGGTAGCCCTTCTCCACCGGCATGAGCGCCGCCCGCTTCTCCGGGGTGGCGGCGTTGAGCGACACGCAGAGCCGGAACTTGTGCCCCTCGGCGGTGTAGCGCCGGATCATGGGCACCACCCCGGCGGTGGAGATGGAGATGCGCCGCTGGTCGATGCGGCCGCCCGCCGGGTCACAGAGCGCGTAGGCCGCCGCGAGCACGTTGTCGTAGTTGTGGAACGGCTCCCCCTGGCCCATGAAGACCGCCCCGGTGATCGGCCGGGCGCTGTCGGCGCGCAGGTGGAGGAACTGCGCCACCATCTCCCAGGACTCGAGCGAGCGCGTCAGCCCCATCCGGCCGGTGGCGCAGAAGACGCAGCCGAGGGCGCACCCGGCCTGCGACGAGAGGCACATGGTGTAGTGGGTGTCGAAGAGCGGGATGCGCACCGCCTCCACCCGCGCGCCGTCCGGACAGCGGAAGAGGTACTTGCGGAAGCCGTCCCGGGCGTCCACCGCCGCCTCGCGGACGAGCGCCCCCGGCGCGCAGGAGCGCTCGGCGTGGTCGAGCACCTCGCGCCGCACGTTGCGCGCGCCGCGCAGCCCCTCGCCGCGCCCCACCACCGCGCCCACGATGCGCCGGGCGTCGGCGAGGTCGATGCCGAGCAGCCGCGCCAGCGCCCGGCTGTCCTGTCCCTGGAGGTGGGCCATCGGTCGCAATCTAGCGCGGCGCCGGGCGGCTCACCCAGGGGTTGCCGGCGAGCAGGAAGCGCCACTCCTTCTCCGCCCAGGCGCCGGCGTACCCCACGTTCACGCGCGGCGCGGCGACCACCCGCTCCGGCGGCCGGGGCGCGTCCTCGACGAAGAGGGCCGGCCCCCGCAGGTCGAGGCCGTTCTCGGTCTCGCGTCGGATCGCGAGCGCCTTGCAGAGGTTGCCGGGGCCGCGCGTGGAGTGCAGGCAGCCCTCGACCGGCTCTCCCGCCCGCAGGAGCACCGCCGCCGGGTGGCCCTCGTCGCCGGTCACCGCGTTCATGCAGTGGGAGAGGCCGTAGATGACGTACACGTACGCCACCCCCGGCGGGCCGAACATGATGGCGGCCCGGCGCGTCGGGCCGAAGCGCGCGTGGGAGGCCTGGTCGCGCGGGCCGTGGTAGGCCTCGGTCTCGACGATGCGCGCCGCCCGGCGCACGCCGCCGTCCAGGTGCACGAGCACCTTGCCGAGCAGGGCGCGGGCGACGGCCCGGGTGTCGCGGCGGGCGTAGAACGAGCGCGGGAGGATCAAGCCGCGAGAGGGTAGCCGCCCGGCCGCGCCGCTGGCAACGGCTCCCGCGGCGGCCGGGGGGCGGGCGTCCGGGCGCCGCGTCCCGCGAAAGCGTTGGCCAGCCCGGGCGCGCTCGCATAAACATCGGGGCTCCATGCGCCGCGCCAAGATCGTCGCCACCCTCGGGCCCGCCAGCCAGGACCTCGACACCATCCGCAAGCTCCTCGAGCTCGGGGTGGACGTGGCCCGCCTCAACTTCTCGCACGGCAGCCACGAGGATCACGCGCAGACCCTCGACCGGATCCGGGTCGCCTCGCGGCAGCTCAAGAAGGCCGTCGGCGTGCTGCAGGACCTGCAGGGGCCCAAGATCCGCACCGGCCCGCTCGAGACCGGCAAGGCGGGGGTCACCCTCGAGAACGGCGGCGAGATCACCATCACCACCGCCGGCGAGGTGGTCGGCAACGCCCACCTCGTCTCCACCACCTACGAGCACCTGGCGCAGGACGTCCGGCCCGGCGACCGCCTGCTCATCGACGACGGGCTCATCGAGCTGCGGGTGCTCGCCACCGACGGCGTGGCCGCCCGCTGCGAGGTCGTCGAGGGCGGCTGGCTCGGCGAGCACAAGGGGATCAACCTCCCCGGCGTGGCGCTCCGGACCCAGGCGCTCAGCGAGAAGGACAAGGACGACCTCGCCTTCGGCATCTCGCACGGCGTCGACTACGTGGCCCTCTCCTTCGTGCGCTCGCCCGACGACATCGCGCTCTGCCGCCGCGAGATGGAGAAGGCCGGCCGGGTGGTCCCGATCATCGCCAAGATCGAGAAGCCCGAGGCCATCGAGCACATCGACGCCATCGTCGAGGCGGCCGACGGGATCATGGTGGCCCGCGGCGACCTCGGGGTGGAGATCCTCCCGGAGCGCGTCCCCTCCATCCAGAAGGACGTGGTCCGCCGGGCCAACGCCGCCGGCAAGCCGGTCATCGTGGCCACCCAGATGCTCAACTCGATGATCGAGCACAGCCGGCCCACCCGGGCCGAGGCGAGCGACGTCGCCAACGCCGTCTGGGACGGCGCCTCGGCGGTGATGCTCTCCGGCGAGACCGCCAGCGGCCGCTACCCGCTCCTGGCGGTGCAGATGATGGACCGCATCGTCCGGGAGACCGAGGAGAACCTCACCCAGGCCTACTACCAGCGGTTCGAGGAGGTGGCCGGACCGGCCGGGTTCCCGGCGGTCATCGCCGCCAGCGCCTGCCACGCCGCCGAGGACGCGGCGGCGGTGGCCATCTGCTGCTTCACCCTCTCCGGCAACACCGCCCGGCTGGTGGCGCACGGCCGGCCGCACGTGCCGATCATCGCCTTCTCCCCGGACCAGGCGATCCGGCGCCGGCTCTCGCTCTACTGGGGCGTGGTGCCGAAGGTGATGGAGCCGGTGATGAACCCGGACGTGATGAGCGACATGGTCTCGGAGCGGCTCCTGCACGAGGGCCACGCCCGCCCGGGAGACCGGGTGGTGCTGGTCTACGGCTCCCCGCTGGGGATCCCCGGGGCCACCAACTCGCTCCGGCTGCACCAGATCCTGCCGCGGGTCTCGCCCGAGGTGGCCGACGACTAGCGTCGCGGGCGGGCGCCCGGTAGATCCGCGGGATGGACATCGCCGCCCTGCAGCGGACGCTCCGGGAGGAGCGGCTCGACGGCTGGCTGCTCTACGACTTCCGCGGCCAGAACCCGATCGCGCGCGACGCCCTCGGCCTGGCCGGCCACATGCTCACCCGGCGCTGGTTCTACCTGGTGCCGGCGCAGGGGGCGCCCAAGCTGCTCTGCCACGCCATCGAGCTCGGCAACTTCCCGGACGAGGTCGAGGGGGAGCGGGTCACCTACTCGTCCTGGCAATCGCTGCGCGAGAAGCTCGAGCGGCTGGTCTCGGCGCTCCCGCCCGACCCGCGGGTGGCGATGGAGTACTGCGCGCTCGCGGCCATCCCCACGCTCTCGCGCGTGGACGCCGGCACCGTCGAGCTGATCCGGCAGCTCGGGGTCCAGGTGATCTCCTCGGCCGACCTGGTGCAGCGCTTCCTCTGCCGCTGGGGCCCCCACCAGCTCGCCAGCCACGTCCGGGCGCTCCGGGCCATCGACGACGCCAAGGACGCCGCCTTCGAGCAGATCGCGCTCGCCCAGCGGGACGGCCGGGAGATCACCGAGACCACCGTCCAGCGGTTCCTGGTGCAGGAGCTCGCCCGGGCCAGGCTCCAGACCGACCACCCGCCGATCGTGGCGATCAACGGACACGCCGCCGACCCGCACTACGAGCCCTCCGACGCGCGGCCCACCCCGGTGCGCCCGGGCGACCTGGTGCTCATCGACCTCTGGGCCAAGGGCGAGAAGCCCGCCGACGCCTACGCCGACATCACCTGGGTCGGCTTCTGCGGCGACCGGCCGCCGCCCGGGGCCGAGGAGATCTTCCGGATCGTCGCCGAGGCCCGCGACGAGGGGCTGGCCGCGCTGCGGACCGCCTGGAGCAACGAGCAGGTCCTCGAGGGCTGGGAGGTGGACCGGGTGGTGCGCGGCCGGATCGCGGAGAGCGGGTACGGCGAGCGCTTCCTCCACCGCACCGGCCACTCCCTCGGGACCTCCGACGTGCACGGCGACGGCGCCAACCTCGACGACCTCGAGACCCACGACACCCGCCCCCTGGTGCAGGGGCTGGCCTTCTCGATCGAGCCCGGGATCTACCTGCCGCAGGAGGGGCTGGGGGTGCGGACCGAGATCGACGTGGTCATGACCGGCGACGGGCCGCAGGTCTTCTCCAAGGTGCAGCAGGAGCTGGTGCGCATCCGCTGACGCGGCGCTACACTCCTCGTCCATCCGCCCCGCGCGCGGGGCGGAGCACCTCGCCATGAGCGCCTCCTTCCCCGGCCTGCCGCCCGCCCCGCCTCCCCCCGCCCCGGTCTCCGCCGCGGCGGTGGTCCTCTGGCGCGAGGGGCCGCAGGGGCGCGAGGTGTTCTGGGTCCGCCGCGGCGAGCCGCTCCGGTTCGCCGGCGGGTTCCACGCCTTCCCCGGCGGCCGGCTCGACCCGGCCGACGCCGCCGTGCCGGTGCGCGGGGCCTCCGGCGGGGACGCGGCCCTCGTGGCCTGCGCCTCGCGCGAGCTGTTCGAGGAGGCCGGCGTGCTGCTGGCGCGCGAGGCCGGGCGGGTCCCCGCGGAGGCGCGGGTGGCGGCGCGGCGGGCGCTGCTCGGCGCCTCGTCCGGGCGGCTCACGAAGGCGGGCCAGCCGGCACCGGGGGCGC
>JAJXVM010000089.1 GCA_021782135.1 Myxococcales bacterium
ATGCCGGGCAGCGCCTCGCCGGCGTAGCCGGGCAGCGCCAGCACCGGCGGCTCCTCGGGCAGGAAGACGCGCCCGTGCTCGGCCCACCAGGGCGCGAGCGCGACCGCGGCGCCGGCGCGCGCCGCGGCGGCGACCACCGCCGCGGCGGCGCGCCAGTCCGCCTCGGTGGGGAGCCGGGAGGGGAGGGAGGCCTCGAACCAGAGGCCGTGCAGGCCGAGCGCGGCGACCAGGGCCGCGAAGGCGGCGGCCGGTCCCCTCACGGCGCTAGGTCTTCGACATCCGGATGCGCCGCTCGCTCTTGTCGCGGCAGAAGGTGCAGAGGTTCTGCTCGGGGTTCTCGGGCAGGTTGGGCGACCACGAGGGGTGCATCGCGCAGCGCGGGTCGTAGCAGTGGTGCAGTTCCCACAGGTGGCCGACCGCGTGGATCGACTCGCGCGCCAGCCGGCGCCGGTAGGCGTCGATGGAGGACTCGCTCGCGCCGCGCGCGGGGATGCGCCCGGTCGAGAGCACCGCCCGGTCGCCGCCGAAGATCGAGTAGCACCAGCTCGGCGGCTCTCCGAGCGGCCCCGGCTTCACTCGGATGGGCGCGCTGGTGAGGTAGAGCACCTTGTCGTCGGCGAAGGTCTTGATGGGCTCGACCTCGGAGAGGATCTTCGCCGCGTCGTAGCGGCCGTCGTCGCTCTCCGCCTCGGCCGGCAGCGGCTTCGAGCCGGCGTGCTCGGTGCCGAGGCCGTACGCCTGGTAGAGCGTGCGCGAGAGGGCGGCCAGGTCCTCGGGGTCGTACGGCTCCAGCGTGACGATCCGGATCACTTCTTCTTCCCCCGGGCGGAGCGCGCCGCCGGCTTCTTCTCCGGCTTGGACGGCTTCCTGGCGGCCGCCTTGCGGGCGGCGGGCTTCTTCTCCGGCCGGGCGGCGACCTTCTTCGCCGCCGCCTTCTTCTCCTGCTTCGGCTCGGGCTTCTTCACCCTGGTCCCGGCGGCCTTCTTCGCGGGCTCCGCCTTCCGCGCCGGCTCCGGCTTCTTCGCGGGCTCCAGCTTCTTCGCGGCCTCGGGTTTCTTCGGGGGCTCGAGCTTCTTCGCGGGCTCGGGCTTGCGGGCCGGCGCCGGAGCGGCGACGGGCGCGGCCCGGGCGGCCTCGGGCCGGGCCTTCGGGGCCAAGGCGACCTTCTTCCGCGCGGGCGGCGGTTGCGCTGCCTCCTCCACCTCCGCGGCGCCGACGGCCTCCTCGGCCCCCTCCTCGCGCTCCTCGCCGTCGGCCTTCTCGGCCTCGGTCCCTTCCCCCTCCTCCTCGCCCGCCGCGCCCTCCGCGAGCGGGATGTCCTCGAGGCCGGGGATGCCGAGCTCGCCGAGCTCGAGCGCCTCGTCCTCGGCGTCGGTGCGGACCACCTTGTGGCGCGGCCGCATCGGCAGCACCACCGGCTTGGGCGGCGGCTTGAGCTTGAAGACCGTGCCGGCGGGCGGCATGAGCGCGTAGTCGAGGTAGTCCTCGGCCAGCGCGGGCTCGATGCCGAGGGAGACCGCGATCTCGTGCACCAGCAGGTGGCGCGCGTTGTCGTACTGCTCCCGCTCCTTGGTGGGGAGCGGGCGGATGCGCGAGAGGGAGTGGAGCCCCTTCACCACCTCGGCGACGCCGAGCACGCCCCCGGCGATGAGCCGGTCGGCGTTGTCGCGGTGGCGGATCTTCCAGTCGAGCTCCGGGTCGTCGTACTGCGCGGCGAGGTAGTGGAACACGCCCTCGATCTGGTCGCCGGACGCCACGCGCCGGAGCCCGATGGAGGGGACCTTGCCGCGCGGCACCATCACCACCGCGCCGTCCTCCTCGCGCGCCATCTCGATGAACTCGAGCCGCTGGCCGGCGATGTCCTTGGTGGAGCGGCCGGTGATCCGGCAGACGCCCTGGTTGGGATAGACCACCCGGTCGCCGGAGCTGAGCTCCGACACGTCCGCGATGATCCCTTCCACAGCGGGGAACTGTTCCTTCGGCTCCTCGTGTCGAGCGGGCGGGCCTCTCACCCTGCGTGCCTTAGCACGCGCTCCCTGCCCAAACCAGCCCGAAAAGGGGTGCGAGGTTCACGGTCCGTAGCGGCTCTCGCGCCTCCCCACCACCCGCAAGAACGGCGCCCGGCCGGGGGTGCGAGTCGCCCGCTCCGCGGCCGCGAGCGAGAGGTAGACGCTCGTCGCCCGGTGCACCGCGGTGCCGGCCGCGAGCACGGCGAGGCCGGTGAGGACGGCGCCGATGAAGGTGCGCCCGGCCCCCGGCCCGGCCCAGGACTCGGCGAGCGGCGAGAGGACGCAGGCCAGCCCGGTGAAGACGATCCGCTCCGGCCGCTGCATGCCGCCCACGCGCGCGGCCGCGGCGGCGCCGAGCGCCTCGCCACGGGCGCGGGCGTACGAGACCAGCACCGACGAGAAGGCGGCGCCGAGCGCGGGGTAGAGCACGGCGGAGTGGCGGAAGTGGATCGCGAGCCCGCCGAAGACGAGCAGCTCCGCCACGCGGTCGAGGGTGGAGTCGAGGAAGGCGCCGGCGCGCGAGGCCCGCCCGGTGGCGCGGGCGACCCGGCCGTCCACGAGGTCGAGGCTGGCGCCGAAGAGATAGAGCCAGCCGCCCGAGGAGAGGTGCCCGGTCGCGAGGAGCGCCGCCGCCCCCGCCACCACCAGCGCGCTGGCGAACGTGACGGAGTCGGGACCGACGCCGCGCCGAACCAGGAGGCGCACCAGCGGATCGAAGAGCCAGATCCACCACTCCTGCAGCCACTTGCCGAAGACCGAGGGCCCGCGCGCCTCCACCGAGTCGGTGCGCGGCCGGCCGACGAGGAGGCAGCGGGCGGCGAAGACCAGCAGCGTGGCGACCAGGAAGGTGGTGATCGCCAGCAGGGGCGTGAGCGCGCGGAGGGTCGAGGGCGTCACGCACGAACATTAGCCACCGGGGACGGGGCGATCGCGGGAGGGTACCCTTCCTGTTCGATCCAGGTGGGGATGGCACCCCCTCCCTGACCCTCCCCCGCGGAGCGGGCGAGGGAAAGAGGTCACCCCTGGGCCACACTCCCTCCCGCGCCGTCTCGGCTCAGGTCCGCGCCGGCTCCTCGGCGACCGCCAGCTTGGGCCGCGCGGGCGCGCCGAGCGCCTCGTCGCCCGCCTCGACGGCGGCGAGCCGGCGGGCGGCGAGGTCGAGGTACTGCGGGTCCATCTCCAGCCCGACGAACCGGCAGCCGGCCCGCACCGCCGCGACCCCCGTCGTGCCCGAGCCGCAGAACGGGTCGAGCACCAGGTCGCCCGGCGCCGCGCTCGCGGCCACCACGCGGTCGAGGAGCGCGAGCGGCTTCTGGGTGGGGTGGCGGCCGTGCAGCTTCTCGCGCGGGCCCGGCGTGGGGAGGCTCCAGACGACCTGCTCGCCGCCCGGCTCGGGCCGCTCGCTGATCGACCAGAGGTCGCGCATCTGCTTGCCGCCGTTCTCGGCCTTCATGTCCCGGTAGTTGAACCGGTGCGCCAGCGGCTTCGACTTCATCGGGCTCGCCCAGAGGAGCAGCTCGGTGGAGTGGGTGAAGAAGCGGCAGGCGAGGTTGGGCGAGGCGTTCGGCTTGTACCAGGTGACGGTGTTGAGCAGGTGGAAGCCGAGCTGCTGCATGGCGTAGCCGACGCCGAAGATCACGTGTTGCGTGCCCGAGATCCAGATCGTCCCGGAGGGCTTGAGCGCGCGCCGGCAGGCGGAGAGCCAGCGGGCGTGGAAGGCGAGGTCGCCCTCGAGGCCGCGCGAGGCGTCCCAGGCGCCCTTGTTCACGCTCGTGCGCCGGCCGCTCTGGCAGGTGGTGCCGCCGTTCGACAGCATGTAGGGCGGATCGGCGAAGATGAGGTCCACCGAGCGGGGCGGCAGCTTCTCCATCGACGCCACGCAGTCGCCCTCCACGAGCGCCCAGCTCGAGCCGGCGCGGGAGGTGTTCGGAAGGTCGTTCCACTCGTGCAGATCGAGCCGTCTCGCCATGGTCTCCCCAGGATATGGGCGATATCGATCCTGTCGAATTTCCGGCCGCGAGCCGCTATCCTCTCGCGCCTTTCGGGCCCGCACCCACCGCTGGAGAGACCCCCATGGCAGATCGCCCCGGACCTTCCCCCTTCGCCCTCTGGCTCGAGGAGGCGCTCGGCGGCTGGACGCTCTCGCTCCTGGCCGCCGCCGTCGCCGTCGCCGCCGGGCTGCTCTCCTTGCCCGGGCTCATCACCGAGCAGACGACCGGTGCCCTGATCGCCGTCTCGATCCCGCTCGCGGCGGCCTTCTACGTGCTCCGCCCCGTCGCCGAGCCGGGCCACGCCGGCGGGCCGCGCGCCCTCCTCGCCGCCGCGGCGGCGCTGACGCTGGTCCTGAGCGCCTGGCCCGCGCTCTCGGCCGTCGCGCCCGGGGAGCCGGTCTTTCGCGGCGACCTGACGCAGGAGGGAGAGGCGGTGCCGGTGCCGGCCGGGTTCTCCGGCCGAGTGAGGCTGCTGGTCCACGCCCCGCTCCGCCCGGAGGGCGAGCCCTCCGTCGGCTTCACGCTCTCCGGGACGGCCGAGCCGGTGGACGGCAAGCTGCAGCGCACCTTCAGCACGGCGCGCGTGGGCCGCAGCGGCCGGACGCGGGTGGCCCACGACCACACCAGCGACTGGTTCGAGGCGAGCCTGGCGCCCGGAGTCTCCGAGCTGAAGCTGACCCGGCTCGACGGCCGCCCCGCCGGCCCGCTCACCGTCTCGGTCTACCGCGACCCGCTTCCCCGCGGCACCCTCGTGGCCCTCTGCGCGCTCGCGCTGCTGCTCGCCGCCGCGGCCGACGCCCGGCTCGGCCTCAAGGGCAACACCGCCGTCGCCGCCGGCATGTCGCTCGCCTTCGGGCTGCTCGTCGCCTCCAACGCCACGCCGACCGGCGCGGTGGGACCCTCGGTCGGCGGGGTGGTGCTGGGCGCCATCCTCGGCTCGCTGGCGGGCTGGATCGCGGAGCTGGTGATGCGGCGCTTCGTCGCGCCCGGCAAGCGCAAGCTGGAGCGGCGCGGCAAGCCGAACGGCGCGGAGGCCGCCTAGCGGGATGGCCGCGCTCGACGCCGCCTTCGTGAAGCGGGCCGCGCTCGAGTGCGGCTTCCACAAGGCCGGCGTCGCGCGCGCCGGGCCGCTCGATCCGGGGCCGCTCGACCGGTTCCTCTCGCGCGGCTACCAGGCCGACATGGCCTGGCTCCGGACCCAGCGGGACGTCCGGCTCGATCCGACGAAGCTCCTCCCGGGCGCGCGCAGCGTGGTGGCGCTGGCGGTGGGCTACGCCGCGCCGGGCCTCGCCGCGCCGGAGCGGGGCGGCGGGCGCGTGGCGCGCTACGCCCGCGGCCGCGACTACCACGCGGTGCTCAAGAAGAAGCTCAAGGCGCTGCGCGCCCGCATCGCCGAGCGGGACCCCGAGGCCCGCAGCTTCGCCGGCGCCGACCTCGGGCCGATCATGGAGAAGGCCTGGGCGGCGCGCGCCGGGATCGGCTGGATCGGGAAGAACGGCTGCCTGCTCACCGCCGACCTCGGCAGCTGGGTGCTGCTCGCGGCCCTGATCCTCGACCGCGAGCTCGAGCCCGACGAGCCGCACCCGGAGCGCTGCGGCTCCTGCGCCGCCTGCCTCGAGGCCTGCCCCACCGCCGCCATCCCCGAGCCCGGGCTGGTGGACGCGCGCCGCTGCCTCTCCTACTGGACCATCGAGCGCCGCGGGGACGTCCCGGAGGACGTCGCCGCGCGGCTCGGGCCGTGGGCCTTTGGCTGCGACGACTGCCAGACGGTCTGCCCCTGGAACCTCGCCGCCCGCGAGCGCTGCGACCCGGAGCTGCGGGCCCGGCCGGAGCAGGCGGCGCTCGACCTCGACGCCCTGCTGCGGCTCACCGAGGACGAGTACCGCGCCCGCTTCTACGGCACCGCGCTGGCGCGGGCCCGCTACGAGGGGCTGGTGCGCAACGCCGCGCTGGCGGCGGCGCAGGCGGGCGACCCGCGCCGGGCGCCGCTGCTGCGCGCGCTCCTCGACAGCCCGTTCGAAGGGGTGCGCGCGGCGGCCCGCTTCGCCCTGGGGCGGCTCGAGGGCGCGGGCCGGGACGAACCGCACTAGGATGGAGCACCCATGACGCTCTCCGAAAAGCTCGAGGCGGCCCGCGCGGGCGCGGCGGTGTCGCCGGCCGCGCGCCGGGGCCTGCTGCGCTTCACCGGCAAGGACCGCCAGGACTACCTGCACCGCATGGTCACCCAGAAGGTCGCGCCGCTGCGGCCGGGCGAGGCCGCCTACACGGCGGTGCTCGAGGCCCGCGGGCACCTCGTCGCCGAGGGGTTCCTGCTCGTCCGGCCGGAGGAGCTCCTCCTCGACGTCGATCCGGCGGCGCTGGCGGAGGCGAAGGCCCACCTCGAGAAGTTCGTCATCATGGACGACGTGGTGGTGGAGGACGTCTCCGAGGCCTACCGCGTGCTCACCGCCTTCGGGCCGGCGGGCGCGGCGGCCGCCCGGGGGCTCGCGGCCGGCGCCCCGTCCTTCGAGAACCCGCGGCGGGGCGCGCCCGCGCTCGACCTCTACCTCTCGCCCGGGGAGGCGTCCCGGGTTCGCGGGTCGCTCCTCGCCGGCGGCGCGGCGCCGCTCGAGGAGCCCGAGCTGGAGGCGCTCCGCATCCGGGCCGGCGTGGCGCGCTGGGGCGCCGAGCTCGACGGGAAGCGGCTGCCGATGGAGGCGGGGCTCACCCGAGCCGCCATCAGCTTCGACAAGGGCTGCTACCAGGGGCAGGAGATCGTGGTGCGCGCCACCGTGCGCGGCCACCTGCAGCGCGGGCTGGTGGCGCTGGCCCTCCCGGCCGGCGCCGCGGCGGGCGCCCCGCGCGCGGCGGCCGGGCAGGAGGTGGGGCAGGTGACGAGCGCGGCCGACGCGCCGGAGGGGCGCGTCGGCCTGGGCTACGTCCGCCGCGCCCACTGGACCGTGGGCGAGCGGCTCGGCTGCCAGGGCGGCGAGGCGGTGGTGAGCCGGGTCGTCGTCGAGGACGGTCCGCCGGCCTGCTGACTCCTCGGGGAGGGCCTCGCCCGAGGGGCTCAGCCCCGCGGCCGGTGGGCCGGGCAGGACTCGACCGCGCCGGCCGGGTCGATGGCGTCCGAGCCGGTCACCACCCGCTGCACGATCCCGTCCTCGCCCACCACGAAGGTCGCCCGGTGGGCGAGCCCCACCACCGGGATCGTGCCGCCGTACTGCCTGGCCACATGGCCGCCCGGGTCGGAGAGGAGCGGGAAGGGCACCTTCAGCTCCTCCTTGAACTTGCGCTGCGCCTCCACCGAGTCGGTGGAGATGCCCACCACCCGCGCGCCCTTCTTCTCCACGTCCGCGTACCGGTCCCGGTACGCCGAGAGCTCGCGCCGTCAGCCGGGCGTGAAGGCCTTCACGTAGAACGCCAGGATCACCGGCCCCCGGGCGAGGAGCTTCGAGAGCGTCACCGGGCGCCCCTCGGTGTCGGGGAGGGTGAAGTCGGGCGCCTTGTCGCCCACCTTCAGCGGCGCGGCGCCGAGCAGCATCGCCAGCAGCGGAGCGGTCATGGCGGTCCTCTAGCGGCGGGGCGGTCCGGCCACACGCCTCATCGGGGCGCGGCGGTCAGCCCCGCAGCTTCTCGTAGCGGCTCGCCAGCAGCGCGATCTCGTCGCGGTGGTAGAAGCCGGTCTGGTCGGGCAGCTCGGCGAGGAGCCGGGCCGAGTAGCCGGAGGCGGGCGGGCGCGGGTCGGGCTCGCCGCCGGAGACGGCGCCGGCCATCACCAGGGCGAGGTGCCACTGCCCGGCCACCTCGTGCTGGCGCGTGCCGACCACCTGCGGCCCCTCCAGCTCGAGCCCGAGCTGCGCCTTCAGGACGCGGGCCGCCGCCTCGCGCGGCTGCTCTCCCTCGCGGAGGAGATCGCAGGGGAGCCACCAGCGGCCGAGCTGCGCCTGCCCGAAGCAGCCGCCCAGCACCTCGGACACGAAGACGCGCCGGGCCTCGAGGAGGATGGGGAGCACGTCGACGCGGGTCACCACGGCGAGGCCCCCTCGCCGGCGCCGCGCGAGTCCCGCACCTCGACGGCCGTCTTGCCGAGCCGGGCGACGAAGCGGCGGGCCGCCTCGAGCGCGTGCTCGGCGGTGTCCTCCGTGAGCACGATCCGCACCAGCCCGGTGGCCGGCACCGGGTGGGAGAAGTGCATGCCGAGCAGGTGGCCCGGCTGCGGGATCCCGGCGGCGAGCTCGCCGATGGCGATCGAGCTGCTGCTGCTGGCGATGAGGGTGGAGGCCCGGCAGAGGCGGGCCACGCGGGCGAGGAGGTCGCGCTTGAGCGCCAGGTCCTCCGGCACCGACTCGATGATCAGGTCGGCGTTGGTGACCGCCTCCTCGAGGTCGGTGGTGACCAGGATCCCGTCGAGCGTCCGCTGGCGGTCCTCGGCGGTGGCGCGGCCCCCCGCCAGGTCGCGGTCGAGCCCGTCGCGGATCCGCTCGACGGCGCGGTCGAGCGCCTCCTGGCTCTGGTCGCAGAGCCGGACCGACAGCCCGGCCAGCGAGGCCGCCTGGGCGATGCCGTGGCCCGTCGCCCCCGCGCCGATCACCGCGACGTTCTCGAGCTCGAACATGGTCCGCGCGCGCTCCTTGCCGGTCCGCCCTCCACAGGCTTAGCGTCCCTGCGCGCCCCAAGGCAAGCAAAGGGCCGAAGGACGCGGAGGTGGTCGCGCTCCCTCCACCGGATCGGCCCCGGTCGCCGGAGCTCCGGAGTCCCCGAATGAATGGATGCACGGGGCCCCACGCCGGGAGGTAAGCTGGAGCTTTCGAACCCGCGCCGGGAGAAGGCTCATGAAGACGGTCGTCGCGCTCTTCGCCGTGATGGGGCTCATCTCGCTCGTGGGCTGCGGGGCCAACTCCTGCTCCAGCCCGATTTCCGAGAATGCCTACCCGGTCAACGCCACCATCCAGAGCTGCACGCTGCAGGCCGGCGCCCAGGTGAACATCCAGGTGCAGCTCTGCCCGTCCTGCCAGGACGTGAGCCCGAGCTGCCCGGCGGAGTTCAGGCAAGGCGAGTTCGAGCTGCCCCCCGTCTTCGAGACCTGCGAGGAGACCCGGAGCTGCCCGTTCACCAATAGCTGCGGAACGGTGGACAACAGCGTGACCTGCACGGTCACCGCGCCGGGCCCGGGCACCTATCCGGTGATGGTGCCGGACCCCAATACGGGCTTCCGCTCCGCCGGGACCATCACCGTGGTGGCCTCCGGCGGCTCGACGAGCTGCAGCCTCTGAGCCGGGTCGGCGGCCTACGCGGTCCGCATCCCGCGCCGCATCTCGCGCAGCCGGCGCACCCGCTCCTCGATGGGCGGGTGGGTCGAGAGCAGTTTCATGATGGCCGCGCCGGCGCCGTGGAACGGGTTCACGATGAAGAGGTGGGCGGTGGCCGGGCCGGCGTACTGGTAGGGCATCACCTCGTTGCCGTGCTCGAGCGCGAGCAGCGCCTCGGCGAGCGGCTCGGGGTCGCCCACCAGCTCGGCGCCCGAGGCGTCGGCGCCGTACTCGCGCGAGCGGGAGACGGCGAGCTGGATCACCATGGCCACCAGCGGCGCCAGGATGGCCCAGGCCAGCATCTCGAAGACGCTCCCCCCGCGGTCGTCGTCGCGCCGCATCCCGCCGAACATGGCGCCCCAGCGGACGGCGTAGCCGAGCGAGGAGATGAGGCCGGCGATGGCCGCGGCGATGGTGGAGATGAGGATGTCGCGGTTGCGCACGTGGGACAGCTCGTGCGCCAGCACCCCCTCGAGCTGCCGCTTGTCGAGGAGGCGGAGGATGCCCTCGGTGACCGCCACCGCCGCGTGTGACGGGTTCCGGCCGGTGGCGAAGGCGTTCGGGCTGTCCGAGGGGATGACGTAGATGCGCGGCATCGGCAGGCCGGCCTTGCGGGTGAGCCGCTCGACGATCTCGTAGACGTCGGGCAGCTGCTCCCGGGTGACCGCCTGGGCGCGGTTCATCATCAGCGCGATGCGGTCGGAGAACCAGTACGAGAAGAAGTTGAAGACCAGCCCCACGCCGCCGAAGAGCAGCATCCCGCCGCCGCCGCCGAAGGCGTAGCCGCCGACGCCCAGCAGCGCGATGAGGAACGCCATCAGCACGGCGGTCTTGAAGTAGTTGCGCCCCACCCCCATCGGGCGGGGCATGCCGCGCACGGTCGTCGCCTGGTCCCAAGCCATGGGCGCAACATAACCAGCAGGGGGGCCGGGTCAAACGCCAACCAGCGGGCGGGCGGTCCCACGTCCGGCACACCGGAGGACCGCCCGCGATCTCGCGCGGTTGGGCCTTCCGTGCTATGCGAGACCGCGATATCGCGTGGCGGGAGGTGGGCGTGAAGAGGCCGAAGGCGGAGCGGGCGGCGGGGCGCGGCGACGAGGTCCTCCCGGGGCAGCTCGAGCTGGTACCGGGCGGGGGCGGAGCGCGCAGGCGCACCTCGGAGAAGGTGGTGGCGCCGGTGGCCCGCTCGACCCGCAAGGCGGCGGCGCTGGTGGTCGCGGAGCCCGCGGCCGAGGCCCCGGCCCAGCCGGCGGCGCCCCGCCAGAAGCGGCGCGCCACGGCCGAGCAGATGGCCGCCAAGCAGCGCGAGATCTCCATCTCGGAGTTCTTCACCAAGAACCGTCACCTGCTCGGGTTCGACAACCCGTCGAAGGCGCTCCTCACCACCATCAAGGAGGCGGTCGACAACTCGCTCGACGCCTGCGAGGAGGCCGGCATCCTCCCCGAGATCACCATCGAGGTGCACGACCTCGGCTACGAGTCGGCGGGCAGGCCCGGCTCCGACCTCACCAAGGGCGAGGGGCGGTTCCGGGTGGTCATCGAGGACAACGGCCCCGGCATCGTGAAGGAGCAGGCCCCCAAGATCTTCGGCAAGCTCCTCTACGGCTCCAAGTTCCACCGGCTGAAGCAGAGCCGCGGCCAGCAGGGCATCGGCATCAGCGCCGCGGCCATGTACGGGCAGCTCACCACCGGGCAGCCCATCGCGGTGACGAGCCGCACCGGCAAGAACAAGCCGACCCATTACTTCGAGATCCAGATCGACACCCGGAAGAACAACCCGGTGGTCACCCGCGACGACAAGCTCGCCGACTGGAACCAGGAGCACGGGACGCGGGTGGAGCTGGAGATCGTCGCCAACTGGCAGCAGGGGCAGCGGTTCGTGAACCGCTACGTCGAGCACACCGCGCTCGCGAACCCGCACGCCACCGTCCACTACGTCCGGCCCAAGCAGCAGAGGATCAGCTTCCCGCGCGCCACCGACGAGCTCCCCAAGGAGGCGGCCGAGATCAAGCCGCACCCGCACGGCGTCGAGCTCGGCTCGCTCATGCTGATGGCGGCGGAGTCGAAGAGCCACGACGTGAAGGGCTTCCTCACCAGCGCCTTCAGCCGCGTCTCGCCCATGGTGGCCGACCAGATCCTGAAGCGCACCGGCTGGAAGAAGCGGGTGCGGCCGCGCGACCTCGCCGAGGATCGCGACCTGGCCGAGGGGCTGCAGAAGGCGATCCAGGCGACCAAGATCATGGCGCCGCCGACCAACTGCCTCTCGCCCATCGGCGACGCCCTCATGAAGAAGGGGCTGGTCTCCTTCCTGTCGGTCATCGAGACCGAGGGGCCGGAGGAGGAGCAGCAGCTCGACCTCGACCAGGCCGCCAAGAAGAAGGCCTCGAGGAAGGAGCAGCAGGCCCGGGCCGAGGCGCCGCTCGTGCCCGACGCGCCGCCGGAGGAGGGGGTCGAGAAGATCAAGGGGCACAACTACTTCATCGCCACCGTGACCCGGCCCCCCAAGGTCTACCGCGGCAACCCGTTCCAGGTGGAGGTGGGGCTCGCCTACGGCGGGAGCTGGCCGGCCGACAAGCCCATCGAGCTCTTCCGCTTCGCCAACCGCGTGCCGCTGCTCTTCCAGCGCGGCGCCTGCGGCGTCACCGAGGCGGTGGTGAAGACCGACTGGCGCAACTACCTGCTCTCCCAGCCCAAGAACTCGCTGCCGGTGGGGCCGATGGCGCTGCTGGTCCACATCGCCAGCGTCTGGGTGCCGTTCACCAGCGAGTCGAAGGAAGCGGTGGCCCACTACCCGGAGATCATCCGCGAGATCCAGCTGGCCGCGCAGGAGTGCGGCCGCAAGCTCGCGGCCCACATCCGCAAGCGGCAGCACGCCGACTACGAGGCCAAGCGGCGCAGCCTCTTCGAGCTGTACATCGAGGAGGTGGCGCAGGCGCTCGGCAAGATCACC
>JAJXVM010000373.1 GCA_021782135.1 Myxococcales bacterium
GTACGTGAGCGAGAGGAGCAGCGAGGTGAGGAGGGCGAAGACCACCGTGAGCGCCATGGGGCGGAACATCTTCCCGTCCACGTCGGTGAGCGAGAGCACCGGCACGTAGACCAGCAGGATGATCAGGACCGAGAAGAAGACCGGCTGCGCGAGGTTGCGGGTGACCCGGGCGACGTGCGCGCGCATGCCGGCCCGGGCCGTCTCGCCGGCCCCGAACGAGGTCGGGCCGACGCCGTGGAAGACGCCCTCCACCATCACCACCGCGCCGTCCACCAGCAGGCCGAAGTCGAGCGCTCCCAGGCTCATGAGGTTCCCGGGCACGTCGAGCGCCACCATGGCGGCGGTGGCGCCGAGCATCGAGAGCGGGATGGCGGAGGCGACGAGCAGCCCGGCCCGCAGGCTGCCCAGCATGAGGAAGAGCACGGCGATCACCAGCAGCCCGCCCTCGAGCAGGTTCTTGAAGACGGTGTGCAGCGTGCCCTCCACCAGCCGGGAGCGGTCGTAGACCACCTCCACCTGCACGTCGTCGGGGAGGTCGCGCCGGAGACCCTCCATCCGAGCGTGGACCGCCTTCATCACCTGCAGCGCGTTCTCGCCCCGGAGCATCTGCGCCATGAGGTAGACGGTCTCGCCGCGGCCGTTGGCGGTGGCGGCGCCGATGCGCGGCAGCTCCCCGGTGGAGAGGTCGGCGACGTCGGCGAGCCGCACCGGGGGGCCGGGCGCGGCGCGCCGGTACACGAGGGCGTGGCCGAGGTCGGAGGCGTCGCGGGGGAGCGACACCGCGCGGAGCAGCGTCTGCCCCGAGCCGGCGGGGAGGGCCGCGCCGGGCACCGCGCCCGTGGCCGCCTGGAGCGCCTCCCGGAGGTCGTCGAGGGTGAGGCCGCGCTGGGCCATGCGCACCGGGTCGGCCTTCACCTCGAGGGCGCGCTGCTGGCCACCCCAGGTGTTCACCTCCACCACCCCGGGCACGGCGCGCAGCCGCGGCGCCACGCGCCAGGTGGCGAGCTCGAGCAGCTCGGCGGCGGTGCGGCGCGGCGAGGAGAGCGTGAAGTGGAAGATCTCCCCCAGCCCGCCGGTGACCGGGCCCAGCTCGGGCGGGTCCACCCCGGCCGGGAAGGTGCCGGCGAGCCCGTTCAGCCGCTCCTGGGCCATCTGGCGCGCCCGCCAGGGATCGACCCCGTCCTCGAACACGGCGGTCACCGAGCTGATGCCGTAGCGCGAGAGCGAGCGCTGCTCCACGAGCCCGGGCATGCCGCCCAGCACCGACTCGACGGGGCGCGAGACGAGCCGCTCCACCTCCTCGGGCGTGAGCCCGGGGGCCCGGGTGAGCACCAGCACCTGGTTGCTGGTGACGTCGGGCATGGCGTCGAAGCGGAGCCACGACCCGACCACCACCCCGGCGGCGGTGAGCAGGCCGACGAGCGAGAGCACCAGGATCCGGTGCTTCACCGACCAGGCGACGAGGGCCGGGATCATCGGCCGGCGCCCTCCGCCTGCAGCGCGGCGTCGGCGGCGACCTCGTCGCCGGCCTTCAGCTCGCCGCGGACGAGCGCGTCCGCGCCGCTCGTCGCCAGCACCTGCACCTGGACCCGGGCCGGACGGGGGCTCCGGTTCACGACCACGTAGGCGCCCTCCGGCGCGAGCGCCACCGCCCGGGCCGGCACCGCGAGGCCGTTCCCCTCCCCCAGCTCGACCACCAGCCGCCCGGCCATCCCCGGCGTGAGCCGCGCCCCGGCCGGCGGCGCGAACCAGGCGAGGGTGGTGCCGTCCCGGCCGTCCACCACCGGGGCGCGCCCGACCAGCTCGAGCGGCTGCCGCTCGCCGCTGGCGAGGGCGAGCACGTAGCGGGCCCGCGGCGGGAGCGCGCGAGAGAGCCGCGCCTCGATCCGGACCTCGCCCTCCCCGGCCACCCGGGCGACGGGCTCGCCCCCGGCCTCGCGCGTCTCGCCCAGCGAGGCCCTCACCTCGGTGATCACCCCGTCGATGGGGCTGCGCAGCGTGAGGTTGCCGGGGCCGGAGAGGAGGCGGGCGGCGTCGGCGCCCTCGAGGCCGGCGACGCGCAGGGTGGCGAGCGCGCCCTGCTGATCGGCCCGGGCCTCGGCGAGCCGGGTCTCGACCTCGAGCAGGTCGGCGGCGCGCACCAGCCCCTCGCGCTTCAGCACCTCGAGCTGCTCCTTGCGGCGCTGGTAGGCCCGCACGCGGGTGGTCGCGGCGGAGTAGACGCCGGCCGCCTGCATCACCTCCGGCATCACCACCTCGCAGACGGGCTGCCCCTTCTTCACCCGCTCTCCGGGGCGGACGTGCACGCGAGCCACCCGGGCGCGGAACGGCGGCACCACGTTGCCGCTGCTCTCCGGGGCGGGGAGCACGGTGGCCGGCGCCTCGAGGAGCGACACGCCCTCGGCCGGGCGGGCCTTGACCCACGGGGTGGCGGCGCTCGGGGGGGTCTCGGCCGGCGGGGCGACGGGCGGCGGCGCGCGCTTGCAGGCCGGGAGCAGGGCGGCGAGGAGGAAGGCCAGCGGGACCGCGGGGCGCGCGCGCCTCATGACCCCGCCCCCAGCTCCGCGAGGAGCAGCGAGACCTTCGCCCGGGCCCAGGCGTGCGCCGCCGCGGCGCGCGCCTGCCGCGCCCGGGCCGATCAG